>JAFZOA010000390.1 GCA_017550775.1 Ruminiclostridium sp.
GCCTATGTCCGCAAGATGTGACTTTACTTCCGCAGAACCGCCGACCTTTTTTATTATGCAGTCGGTATCCTGTGCTGCTATATTGAGCGGCATCATCATTTCGCCTCCATTTCCTTCAGTTATCACAAGCTAACCTGTATGTGCACCTATACTCATTTATTGCAACGATAGGATATAAACAGATTAGTCTTTGCTAACCATTAATGATTATACACCGCTAACTCAGATTTGTCAATAGGTAAACGAAAAAAATTACAAATATTTTTAAATACGCAGCACAAATGCCTTGCAACAGAGATTATTCCGTTGTTCCTTATACTTGTTATTTAAGGGTACCTCTAAAAACCGCTTTGAAAAGAGAAAATGAGATAATTGTGCCAAATGCAAGGAAAGTCTCCGAAAGCTTGCTGGCGCAAGGCGAGGAGACTTGACGCAGCAGTTGGCGCAAGTAGCTATTTTTCTCTCAAATGGGTTTCTAGAGGTTCCCTAAATAAAAATACCGTTTTCTCCCTGAATAAAACAGGCAGGAAAACGGTATTTCTTTTTGTCATCCGAAATTCAGGATACTTGTAAATCCCGCGATCTCGAATATCCTCATTACTTCCTCGTTCGCGTTCTTTATGACCATATTGTCTTTCATAAGCTTCTGAAGCGCGATAAGCATACGAAGCCCGGACGACGAGATGTAATCAAGGTCTTTAAGATCGAATGTGATCTCGTTGATACCGTCCGTCTCTCTGAACAGCGTTTCGACGATCTTCGGAGTATTATCGCTCGTAACTTCGCCGATAAGACGCACGGTAAGGGCGGTTCCGTTTTTCTCGAATTCCATATTACCCACCTTTAAGCCTGGATGTTCTTCCACTGTCCCGTTGCGAAGAAATTATCGACAGACGCGATAATATCCTCTTTCTTCGTTGATTTGAGCAGATAACCCTGGGGGCGGAGCTTCATTACCTCCATAACGCTGTCCTTGTCGGAATGACCCGTAAGGAAAACGACAGGTATCTGCGCCGTTTTCTTGTCGCCGCGAAGCGCTTCAAGCACCTTCGGTCCGTTCATGACCGGCATCTCGAAATCCAGCAGGATAAGATCGGGCTGATTGTTAAGAGCGAACGGCACCGCCATAAGACCGGTCTTGACGATGGTAACATTGTACGCTTCCTTGAGCCATTCCTGCACCATTTTGAGAAACATCATATCGTCGTCGCAGAGCAGGATACTGTGTCTTACCTTCTTTTCCGCTGCGGCAGCCTCTTCCTTTTTGACCGCGGTAGAGGTCTCGCGGTTTGCGAGCTCCTTGATCTTCGATGTGAACTCCTTCATATCGAACGGACGCGGGAATTCAGCTGTTATCTCTCCGACCGAGACAGTCTTCTCGATGACCTGTATCTCATTCGGATAACCGACTATGCAAAGCTGGATACATTCATCCGCGCACTTCGACGAAATGTACGACAGCGCAGAACCTGCCTGCGTTATGTATTCGCCCGCGAAGAGTATCACCATATCCTTTCCGCCGATGTGTTCGTCGATATCCCTGACGGCCGCCTCGCATCTTGTTACATAAAGACCCTCTTTCTTGAGGTTGTTCTCGATCGAGTTCACCATACACGCCGAGCCCTGACTTGCAATTAATATCTCCGGTATTCCGTTTGTTGCCATATCTGTTATCCTTTCTTTATTCCAATATTTCCGGCAGCTTGTCGTAATCAAGGTTTTCGACCGCCGCGATTATATTTCTGACGCGTTCTTTCTCCGCGTCGGGTATTTTATAGTCTCTGAAGCTTTCCGCTATCTCGTTGATATTGTCTATCTGCGCGGACATCAGAGCTTCCTTTATGAGCCCGTAGGCTTCGCTGAGTTCTTCCGGCGAGATAGGCGGCTTGTCTGAGTCGTCCTCCTCGGGCGGTTTCTCGACAAGCGGCTCAAGAA
>JAFZOA010000391.1 GCA_017550775.1 Ruminiclostridium sp.
AGCCTTAACACCGGCACCCGCGATACAACGTTAAGGTCGCGGTCGCTGAGATACAGTATCTCCCCGGTCTTAAGACTGAAATTGGTCTGGTGCTTCATCAGCGCGGAGGTGTCCTTGTTGTCCTTGAACACTATCGTCACAGTTCCGCCCGCCGGTATCTCTATATCCGGAAGCGTGTATCTGTCCGGCTCGGTCTGCCTGTCGGACAGATGCCAGCCCCTGAGGTTGACTGTCTCCCCGGTGGTATTCTCTATCACCACGCGGTCGTCCTCACCCGCCGTGTACAGTTCCGAAACGTGAACGGAACCCGCCGTCTCCGTCCTGACAAGGTACAGCGAAACGGCAATATTGCCGCTTTCATCCGCCATGGAGCTGTCGAGAGTCACGGTATCTCCGCTGTACGACACCCCGTTCACTTCCCAGCGGTCGGCTGCATATCCGTCGAAGGGCTTCGCGGTAAGTACCGTCGAACACTCGGTGAAGTACGAAACGGAAAAGCTCTCCCCTTCCCCGACCTTCGCGCTGCCGCACATTATTGCCGCTCCGCCCGGTGCGCGGACACTGACATTGTACATAACTCCGCTGTAACCGAACTGTCTTGCAACATGACCGTTCATTATCGTCGGACGAACCCTCGCAAAGTCCCTTATCTGCTGGCGGCTGTCCTTGAATGTCCACTCGTTCGCCCATTCCGAGGTAATGCCGTTCTCAAGTGCGTATTTCTGCTCACTGTCGCTCTCCGCGAGAAGCATATCCAGCCGCGCATTGACATTGTCCGGCGAGAAAGCTCCCGCTTCAAGCTCGCACAGCGTATTGGCAAACTTCTCGCGCATATCAGCGCGGTAAAGCAGCGACCTCAGGATAAGCGAATCGCCCTGCATATGTCTGCCCGTAAGCACTTCCTTCAGCGTGTTGTCGCTGTACCCGCTCCCGTACAGTCCCCACGCATACTCCGCGTCAAACAGCAGGAATCTCCACTTTCCGTCAAGGTACGGGCTGTTTACGGTCTCTCCGGGAGAAGCCGCATATCTCCACACCTTGAAGTTATTTCCCGGCCAGTCCTTGTTGTCTATGTAGATCTGCATAGCATAGTACATCATCAGATCGTCGATGTCCACCAGGTCGCAGAATTCACTGAAATACAGGTCAAAGGTGAGATCCTTGCGCGCGACATCGAGAACGTGCTCCCATTCGGCGACCGCCTGCTCGTCCTCCTCATCGTCGCTTTCCGGATTCTGTTCTTCCGTTCCGGCGATAAGGAAGTTTTCTTCGTTCCCGCCGTACATCGCCTCAAGATAATCCGCCGAATACGCCTCGTGAAGCCATGCGAAGCCGTAATACTCCCCGTTCAGGAACACCGCAGCCGGACATACCGCCTGGGTATCGGGAAATCCCGCGTCAAACGCGAGCGTCATGGAAAGCTCGTCACGCACTCCCGCAAACTCGCGGTCATTCGCGCCGTTGCGGAGCGTTATCCGGTCATACCGCACGAACGGGTTGCCTTCGCCGTCGGTATTCTCCGTGAAAAACGGGTACGCAAACTTGCCGCTGCCCTCGCTGTATATATTCCGCGCGAAAAGGCGGAAGGATTTCTGATCCACAGCACGGGAATAGCCGCCGACAACACGCGCTCCGGAAGCCTGCGAGAGGATCTGCTCACCCTTGCTGTCATACACCTCGACATACATCGGGCGCTCACTCTCACGTCCGCGGATATTGTAGTTTGCCGGCGCTGTGGGGTTGATCTCACCGCCGGTGTACTCTGTTCTCTTGTATTCGTCGCGCAGATACCCTTCCACCGCGATACCGTTGTAGTAGTCGTAAAGGTTGTACTCGTCCGAGGACAGCACAAACACGAGCGTGTTATCGTCAAACCGCGAGAACACGTTTCTCCCGACGATGTAGCTCTTCACCGCAACATCGGTCTTATCCGACCCGCTGACCGCGAACGCCTTTATCGTGGTGCAGGTCTCACGGTTCTTCGCGGACAGATGTATCGGCTCGCTGTACACGGCGGAGCTCTCGGTAGGGTCGTTGCCGTTCAGAGTGTAGTATATTACCGCACCGGTATCCTCACAGGAAAGCTCAACGTCAACATCGCTGTCGTAAAATGTCTTCTTCTGTGAGAACGATATTCCGAGGCTGTCCGAGGAATACTCCGGGACAGGGTCATAGCCCTTGTCCTGCGCGGCGATGTAAGTCGTCGGGAGAGACACCTGCATATCGGCATGGTTTTCGAGCATGTATGTCGAGAACACACCTACCGCGATCACGGAAACAAGCAGAATGATAAGCTTTTTCATTAAGCGGTCACTTTTCCATATAGTATGTGTTGATCGTCGCCATATCCGGCTTTACGGGAGATAGCGGCTCATTACGGCTCTCGGTATAGGTAAAGCCCGCCTTCTGAATGACGCGGTTGCTCGCTTTGTTTTCGTCATGCGCCTCGATCTTGATCTTTTTGTAACCGTTCTCAGCAGCTCCGCGGCAACGGCTTTAAGAGCCTCGGTCATGTAGCCGCGCCCC
>JAFZOA010000392.1 GCA_017550775.1 Ruminiclostridium sp.
GAGCATCTGCCCTTGCATCGGGTACAGTTGATGTAGTGTTCTGGACGCGAAGCAACGCTAATCCGAAATATGGAAATACAGAGGAAGAACACGCAGCTTTTGTCGAAGAGAAATCTCGCCAATTAACAGAAGAACAAAATGAGTTAATGCGAAGTATGCGCAAGGATTCGTTTTCTGAATCAACAATCGGTTATGATATGCCCGACGAAACGATATACACAGACCCGTATTTCGCAGACCCGATCACAATAGTTGCGCTGAAATAATGACCAATTACAGGGAGACTCGTGGAAGATAACGGCATGACCAACTATGACGAATACGAACTATTGTTGATTGCAAACGGAAGATGTGCGCAAGACGATTACTATATCGAGCCGCTCGAAGGACACGACCTTCCTGCCGAATTGACCGAGCGTTTCAGAAAGAAGATCGAAGATATGACACCTCTTGGCAATGGAGAATATCTTGTGTTTTTCTGCAATGGTCAAATAGTGCTTACCTTATGACCGGCGGTTACGGCATCGCATGGAATGACGATGTTATGATCTCATATTCCGATCTTTACGACAGTGGAAAGGACGTACCGCTGTCATCAAGCGACTTTACCCGTTTTGTGCAGTTCCGTGTGATAAATGCCGCAGAAGCTGCCGAGCTGCTGAACTGTTCAAGACAGTATATCAACTAACTTGTAAAAAAGAAAAAGCTAATTCCCATAAAATCATCGGATAAGAACACGCTGTTTCTGAAAAGCGATGTGCTTAAACGCAAGTGGGAATAAAAATGAATGAACTCTGTATGTCGGTAATGCAGAGTTCATTGGCGAAGATACTCGGATATGATAACAAGGAGATCGCATCGCTCTGTATGATGACTACCGCTTTTGTTGTGCTGATCTCGGAAGCCGCAGCAGTATATCTCGGTTATCTGCTTATGTCGGTATTCTGGAAGGCAATGATGATGACGCTCGGCGGCTGGTTTGCGTTTGTAATGACACCCGATGGCTTTGTTAATGAATTTCTGCTCGTGTTCGTGGCGTATCTTCTCATCACAGTGTGCGACTTTATCAGAATACGCAGGATACCGAAGGTGCTTGCACTTAAAAATGTAGAATAAAACTGAACAGCGGGCAGTTATAGATCTGTCCGCTGTTATTTTCTTCCGGTGTAAACAACTATTTTCCACAAAACTATTGACAAACGCGCGGTTATGATGTATAATACAGTAAATTTTCAAAGAAAGGAAGGTGAGCCTCATGCTCGGAACAATACTTAAACATGAACAGAATACAATAAAATCAACAAGCATGGGAGCTTGCCTGCAATACACCGGCGTATGTCAATGATGCGATGATATACGTTTATAGTATGCTGCGCCCCTGCTTAATTGTGGATCTAAGCAGGGGCTTTTTGCGCGCTATTTTATGTAAAGCAGGCAGTACAAAACACAAGCACAGTAAAAGGAGAAACTATATGTTAGAATTGAAAGGAAAGTATAACAGCGCCAAGGTATTCACCGATGTTATCGGCGAGAGCGCTGTTGCTCAGATCATCGAACTGTGCTGCCAGCCTATGAGCGAGGGAGCGCAGATAAGAATTATGCCCGACGTACACGCAGGAAAGGGCTGCACAGTCGGGACAACCATGACGATCAAGGATAAGGTCGTCGCAAACCTTGTCGGGGTCGATATCGGCTGCGGTATGGAGACCGTTATGATCAGAGAGAAGCACATCGAGCCGCAGAAGCTCGATAAAGTTATCCGCGAGAGCATACCCGCGGGCTTTGAGACCCGCAAGAAGCCTCACCGCTTCAACGAAAAGATTGATCTTACCGCACTTTATTGCTATAAGGAAATAAATCCGCTTTACGCCGAAAAGAGCCTCGGCACTCTCGGCGGGGGCAACCATTTCATCGAGGCGGACAAGGACGATGACGGACGCATTTACATCGTTATCCATTCCGGTTCGCGTCACCTCGGGCTTGAAGTGGCTAACTACTATCAGGAGGAAGCCTACAAGCGTCTGAACGGGAGCTCGAAGAAGAATATCGACGAGCTGATAAAGAAGATGAAGGCGGAGGGCAAGGAGAAGCAGATACAGAGTGAGATCACGAAGCTGAAGAACACGAAGTTCACCGATGTCCCGAAGCATCTTGCGTACTGCGAGGGCGAGCTGTTCGAGCAGTATATCCACGATATGAAGCTCGTGCAGGAGTTCGCTATGCTCAACCGCAAGGCTATGATGGACGAGATCATCAAGGGTATGGGTCTGCACATCGACGAACAGTTCACGACTATCCATAACTACATTGACACCGACGCTATGATACTCCGCAAGGGCGCAGTCTCGGCAAAGGCGGGCGAGACTCTGCTTATCCCGATAAATATGCGTGACGGGAGCCTTATCTGCGTCGGCAAGGGCAACACCGACTGGAACTGCTCGGCTCCGCACGGCGCAGGTCGTCTTATGTCGCGTTCCGAGGCAAAGCAGAGTTTTACCGTATCCGAGTTCAAGAAGCAGATGCAGGGTATCTTCACGACCTCGGTGAATTCCTCGACGCTCGATGAATGTCCTATGGCGTACAAGACAATGGACGATATCGTGAACAACATCGGCGATACCGTTGAGATCAGCAAGGTCATCAAGCCTATTTACAATTTCAAGGCGGGTGAGGAATAATGAAGAGATTTATTTCAACAGACAAACTCAGCAAAAAGGAGCAGAAAAAGTTCAACGCCGTCGGCCGCGGGAGCTGGAACGGGGTCAACCCCGTTACCCGTGTCGCCGATACCGATAAGAGGCGGTATAAGCGGAAAGCGAAGTATCCCGAAAACTTCAATGCGGAATAAACAAAAACAGGTCTCCCACCGGAGACCTGTTTTGCTATTATTTAGTAATAAAATGCTCACCCTACAAAAACAATCGAATAGGGTATTTAAATATTATGATTACGACTTGATTTTAAGTTGAATTCATGGTATAATTTCTAAAAAACGGAAAAACTCGTCATATCGATAAAAATGTGGCAGAGAAATTAATTAGGGTCGCTTATTATTATTTCTGTGATTTGCCAGTAGATCTAATAAAAAACACATAAAAGCAGGAAGGTATAAAAGACATGGATTTGTAATCCTGCTTAAATAAACGGTTTGAAAAAATGCTGAAATACACCAAATGTTATATTTTCGGTTCGTTTAATGTTTGCCGGGAACGAGCATAGAAATAATGGAGGAATGAAGATGAAAACAAATTCAAGTGATAAACTGAACATCATTTTTTACAGCCTTGAGAGTTATGATCAAAAGCAGTATGAACGCTATACCGGGCAGTTCAACATGAAGTTTCTCAGCACACAGCTAAATGAGAATACTGCTGTTTTATCTTTCAACCGTGATGTTGTTGTGGCATGCCCTATGGATATAATAACCGCGCCGGTGATCGACGAGCTTATTTCCTGCGGTGTCAAGCTTCTCGCATTGCGCAGCGCTGGTTACAGCAATTTGGATCTGGAATATTCCAAGGGAAAGCTTCCGGTCGTCTATGTGCCGGATTATTCCCCCTATTCTGTAGCGGAATATGCGGTTGCCCTTATGCTGACCGTGATTCGAAATCCTCACAAAGCGTATAACCGAACCAGATCCCACGACTTTTCTATTACTTATCTTACAGGTTATGAGCTGCATGGCAAGACGGTCGGCATCGTCGGAGAGGGCAGGATCGGCCGGTGCGCGATCAAAATCTGCCAGGGGATGGGAATGAAAGTCATCGTCAACACGCCCCATCCTCACATGCTCCCTGACGTAGAGTATGTCGGGCTGGATGAGCTTTATCGGCGATGCGACATCATTCAATTCCACTGTACTCTTACGAAGGATAACTACCATATGGTCAATGATGAATCCATTGCCAAGATGAAACCCGGTATGGTGCTCATAAACACGTCCAGAGGCGGCATCATAGATTCCGAGGCTCTTATCCGCGGCCTGAACGCCAGAATCATCCGGGCAGCAGGGTTGGATGTCTATGAGCGCGAGGCGGGGATATTCACGGTGGACTATACCAACGACATTCTGGACGATCAGACCCTTCAGATACTGCTGGGATTCCCGAATGTTGTGATCTCCTCACATCAGGCCTATTTCACAGAGGAATCTCTCAATAATCTCTGTGACACCACCATTCAGAATATTTGCGACTTCTTTGAAACCGGGGACTGCAAGAACTTTCTGTGGAGGACATAGTGTCCGCAGTAATAACCGGGAGTTGTTCCCATTCGGATTTAACAGCTCTGCGCTCATACTCACTCCCGAATTAAAACTCTTTCAAAGCGAACGTCATTTTTGGTGTTTCCGTCTTCGGTCTTATATATAACAATATTTCCTTTATCGTCCATATCGTCACTCTCATGGTCTTTTTAATATATTATAGCATCATATTCCAAAACGTCAAGTAATCAGTTCAGATAATTCATTCGCATACAGCGGTTGAAACTAATCAGCATAAGTTACATTTCAAGGCTTGTGCTTCATAAAATGAAGCGACGGCAGCGGGGTTGCCCGTTACCGTCTTTTTTGTTCGTGTTTTCAGCTGAAGATAAACCACTGCCACGAATTTGGCGGCGGTTCTCTCCCTGTTAACAGGGGGAATAATGCACCCGTCTGTTGGACAGTATAGATATACGGCTGATCCTTTGCAGCTGCGAAACAGCCCTGTTAGCAGAACGCTTTTTAGGGTGAAATGACACCGGAATGCGACAGTTCCGGCAAGCATCACTGCCGATACCGCTTCCGGAATAATCGGGAGAACATCAGCGTGTTCAGGAGACCTCGGAAACATACGGCTCCGGGGCGAAGATCCGAGTACATCAGGTCTGATGTACCCGGATATTTGTTACCGCGACCTGATCGCCGGTGATCGCGGCATATACCGGCTGGCTCAAATCGGATAACACAGCCGTGTTTCTTATGGATACACCCGCATTTTCGGTTATTACGGTAATTTTATTGTCCTCGACGGTAAATCTTACCTCTGTGTCGTAGCCATCCTGATTGTATTTCATCCACGCATCCCAGTTCCCGAAAGCCTCGGTCTGCTTGACATCTGTTACGGCAGTGCAGCTTGCATCATGCTCCCAGCACTCGCCGTCAAACCTCGTAAGCATAAGGTCGCGGGCGTTTTCACCGTT
This sequence comes from Ruminiclostridium sp., assembly GCA_017550775.1. The sequence goes on from JAFZOA010000392.1 coordinate 5,185, forward strand.
TACCTTGCCGTCGTCCGAAGCGTAAAGGATTATGAAAGGACAATGATATACAAGTCTTGCGGTAGGCAGGCATTTTGCATGGA
>JAFZOA010000393.1 GCA_017550775.1 Ruminiclostridium sp.
AGTACGCACACGCGCGTATCTGCCGTATGCTCGGAAAGTTCGCCGAGGAGGGCATCACGCTCACGAAGATCCCGTCCGAGAAGCTGACATATACCGACGAAGCCGAGCTTGCCGTGATACGCAAGATCGCGGCGCTCCCAGATACGGTCAACGAAGCTGCAGCCGCATATAACCCGTCGCGTATCACAAGATACGTTTATGAGCTCGCACAGCTTTTCCACAAGTTCTATGACAGCTGTAAGATAAAGGGCGAAGCAGACGATGTCGTAATGTCGAGACTCGCGCTTTGCACAGCGGTAAAGACGGTTATAAAGAACCTTCTCGACCTGCTCAAGGTCGATGCTCCCGAGAAGATGTGAGCGCCACCCGGATATCCGTTATTTCTCCCCTCCGGAGGCGGGGAGAAATAACATAAATATTTACCGTAGCAACAGATGATCAATGGAAACATAATAATATAGTTTCCGGATATGTCAGATAACGAAAGGATAAGAAATGACTGACGACTGTTTACGACCCGTAGCTATTAACACCGACAATTTCACAGTCATATCCCCGAGCGGGGAAATGGCCATTCCATACGGAGAGACCTCGTTCACCGAGCTCAAGACGATATTCAAGGAAAAGCTCGAACTTCTCGATACCGAGAGCACAGGTGCGTTCATGCTTGACGGAATGTCAATGCTCGCCGACCTGCGCGCGGCTTTTCTTGAATGCAGGAAGTACGGCTGCCCGATATATGTGATGCTTCACATAGACGACGAGCTTAAGACCGAGCACGAGCTGCCCGCGGACGCGGCGCTCATCGTGTCGCAGAGCCTCGGCGCTATCTGCTTTGGCATAACTGCGGAAGATACGGAAACGCTCGTTGACGGCATAAGGCGCATAAAGCCGTATGCTCAGATACCGCTTGCGGTGCGTCCGAAAGACGGTACTCTCAAAGAGGATGAGATAAAGGCGCTTCTTGAGGTCGGAACAGACGCCTTTTTAGGGCTCGACCACGACAGCCATACACGGCTTCAGAACATGATCTCCGATGAGGGCTGGACACCGCCGGATATCGAATACATAGACTCGCTGATGCTTGCGAACGAGCGCTCGGCGTTCTTCCTTGAGCACGACACGACCGAGATATCCGCGCCGATAGAGTGCAACGCGGGAATGGGTGAAGACCTTATCGCAGCCTGTGAACAGAGCGGCTGTGATGTCCTTAGGATTCAGATAAACAGTCCCGATGATGTGCTCGATTTCGCGGATAATGCGCACATGGCGACGCTTCCCGTTATGTTCAGCGGCGACGATGAGATCGGAATGAAGCTCGCGGTCATGCTTTATCAGGGGCGTGCGCTTATCGACCGGAACAGTCTCATTGACCCCGATGAGCTCAAAAAGACAGCTCAGAAATACGGCGCGGTGATATACTGACGGTCGGTATAATGCTGTTCCCCTGCGGTGATGATTGAAAGAAAAGAGGGGCTTATTACACTTGTAAGAACATGTTCGCACAGTGATCTGTTCAGTAAATAAAGGAGAATATAAAAAATGGAACTTACGGAAAAACAGCTCTCAAGTGAGCTCGGATATAAAGGAAGGGTCATCGACGTTTACAGCGATACCGTCCTGCTCGAAAACGGAAAAGAAGCAAAGCGCGATGTCGTGCGTCACCCGGGCGGGGTCTGCATTGTCGCGCTTACAGAAGATAAACAGGTATATTTAGTGCGCCAGTTCCGCTATCCCCACGGCAAAGTCCTTACCGAGATTCCCGCGGGCAAGCTCGAATGGGGCGAGAGCCACCTTGAATGCGGAAAGAGAGAGCTTCGCGAAGAGACCGGAAATACCGCCGACGAGTTCACATATCTCGGCTGTCTTTATCCGACACCGGCGTATGACAGCGAGGTCATTCACATGTATCTCGCCAAGGGTCTGCACAAGGATAAGCAGAAGCTTGACGAGGACGAGTTCCTCGAAGCGTTTACCGTTCCGTTCGACAAGGCTGTCGAAATGGTGATGAACGGCGAGATCGAGGACGCAAAAACTCAGCTCGCGCTGTTAAAGACTGTCAGACTGCTGGGCTGAGACGTACTTTTCGTATGCGTTGATGATCCGCTGCTCTATCTCGCCGCGCGCTTCGGGACTTATCGGGTGTATGATGTCACGGAACATTCCCGATTCGTCGCGCCTGCTCGGCATTGCCACAAACACGCGCTCGTCGCCTTGTACGATCTTGATGTCGTGTACGGCAATGGCGTTGTCAACGGTCATTGAGACCACGGCTTTGAGCCGCCCGTCCTGGAGCACTTTTCTTATTCTTATATCGCTTATGTTCATCTGAACTACCTTCCTTTCGGATTTGTCAACGATATTTTAAACGTTTTTTCTGCAATTATACGGCGGTCAGCATAATAAAACGGGTACGGTGAATAATCATAGTACATAAATTAATTTCTCTCACTTCGGCCTGCCGATCATAG
>JAFZOA010000001.1 GCA_017550775.1 Ruminiclostridium sp.
AAGGAGTGCGGTGCCAACATCATCGCGATCACAGACTCGGAAGCCTCCCCGCTCGCCGAGTACGCCGACCAGCTCCTGCTCGCCCGCAGCGACATAATAAGCTATGCGGACAGCCTCGCCGCTCCGCTCAGTCTCATAAACGCCCTTGTAGCCGAGATCGGCATGAGGAACAGCGAAAAGCTCGAAAAGACTCTCGCACGTCTCGAAGACCTCTGGGAGAAGAACGAAGCCTATAAGAAGGACGACGACAATGTTGAGACTACTGTATCTGACGCTTGATACGGCGGTACTGACAGGATTCCCGGTACTGTCGCTGCTGGGTCTGTCCGACCTTGCACTGGTGCTCTGCGGGACTGTCCTCGTGATACTGTTCAACCTTGTAAACATCTTTCCCGGAGCATACGGTAAGGTCTCCATGCGGGTAAAGGTGCTCGCGGGCGGCTGCGACCTTCTCATAGCATTCCTGATCGCGTTCAACGCGGAAGCAGCGCTGCTTATTTACCGCTTAGTAACCGCCGAAAGATTTGACGACCCGAGCCTGTGGGCAACGGTCACGATCTTTGCCGTTGTCGCAGTCGTTCAGGACAGCATCTGCTTCTGGAACGGCATTATCCGCACATACCTGACTTCCTATCAGCTCGGGATAAAAATGCGCGTGCTCGCGGCGGTATTCGGACTCGTGCCGGTGGTGAACATCGGCTTTCTTGTGGCGATCATCGTGATAACGCGCCGCGAGGTCGTGTATGAGACGCAGTATGAACAGTTTGAAAAGCCCCTTGCCGAGCAGAAGATCTGCGCAACGAAGTACCCCGTTCTGCTCGTCCACGGGGTCTTTTTCCGTGACAGCAAGATCCTCAACTACTGGGGGAGAGTCCCCGCCGCACTGGAACGCTGCGGCGCTGTGATACGCTACGGGAATCAGCAGTCTGCGCTTTCGGTGGCGGACAGCGCCGCGGAGCTTGCACAGCGCATCGGGGAGGTCGTGAACGAGCTTGGCTGTGAGAAGGTCAACATCATCGCGCACTCCAAGGGCGGCCTTGACTCGCGCTATGCGGTCTCGCGTCTCGGCGCGGACAAGTACGTTGCTTCTCTCACCACCATAAACACCCCGCACCGCGGCTGCGTGTTCGTGGAGAAGCTCTATGACTCGTTCTCGGAGGCAAACCGTGAGCGCATGGCGAAGGCGTACAACTTCGCCGCGCGCAGGGTAGGGGACAGTGAGCCGGATTTCCTGTCCGCTGTCGCCGACCTTCGTGAGAGCGCCTGCACCGCCATGAACGCGGAGACTCCCGACAGCCCGGCGGTTTACTACCAGAGCGTCGGTTCCGCGGCGAAGTACGGTTCCAGCGCGCGCTTTCCGCTCAACATCTCTATCCCGTTGGTGCGCAAGACCGACGGTGACAACGACGGTCTCGTGTCGGTGGAGTCCATGCGCTGGGGCGAGGATTTCAGGGTGCTGCGCGTGACGGGAATGCGGGGGATCACCCATGCGGATATGATAGACCTGAACCGCGAGAACATACGGGATTTCGACGTAAGAAGGTGCTATATCGACATAGTGAGCGAGCTGAGACAGAAGGGCTTCTGACCGTATCTGAACGGCAATTTTTCCCGGTATGAATAACCCTCTCGGTACTGCATATACTCCGGGTGCGGGAACGCGGTACGCCGCGCCGCAAAGGAGGAATATACCATGCTTCACAGAAACGATGAGGATATACTGAACACTATCTGCAAGAACAGCCGCATGGCTTACGAGAGCACAGGTCAGGTCATGAGCAGATGCCGCGACAGCCGGCTCACCGACTATCTCGCGCGCCAGCGAAAGCACTACGCCGAGACCTATTCCGCAGCACGGAAACGGCTCAACGAGGGGAACTCCCGTCCCGAGCCGGTACCGCCGATGCAGCTTGTCATGGCGCACATCGGTATCGCGGCAAAGACCGCCTTCGACCGCAGCACCGGGCATATCGCGGAGCTGATGTACGATGGCACGAACATGGGGATAATCGACATTGCGCGCTCCGTCAACCGCAGCTCCCATGCCGCACCGGAGAATATCCGCCTTGCCGAGAGCCTGCTGTCCGACGAGGAGAAGTACGCCGACGGGCTTCGCAAGTTCCTTTAGGGCGGATAAGGCTGCTGTATCCGGATAGTATCGCGTTAAAGTAAAATTGTTGTAAATACTCTAAAAATTTTCGTCATAATAAACAATTGCGCTGTAATATGTTGACTGTAATTCTGAAATATGCTATAATATTTAAGATTATAGGATAGTATTTCTTTCAAACAAATTAATTCCGGATGGGTGGTACACTTTGATAGAGAATAAAAAGCTGATAGGTGTGTGTCTGACAAGAGTTGAGGACGATTTCAGGACCGAGTTCCTTAAGTTTTTCCATAAGATCGCAGAGGAAAACAACAGCAAGATCATCGTTTTCAACAGTCCGCGCGACTTCTATTACGGAGACAAATACGACGAGGGCGCGAAAAGCGTCTATAAATTCATAAACTACGACGCTCTTGATGCGCTCGTTATCCTGCGCGAGAGCTTCTACGACGAAGAGCTTGTCAACGGCATCATACGCAGCGCGACGGATAAGGGAAAGCCTGTTGTTCTCGTACACGGAAGGCATGACGACTGCTACTGCATCGAGACGGACTATGTCGACGCGTACAGAGCTATGCTCGACCACCTTTTCGGTATCCATGACATCAAAGATCCCGTCTTCATAGGCGGTAAACCGGAGAATGACGAACAGACCGTGATACGGCTCGGCATATACAAAGAACAGCTCGAAAAGCACGGCCTTGTATATACCGACGATATGCTGTATTACGGCGATTACTGGGATGTCCCCGCCAAAAAAGCCGTCCGTGAGATCATCAGGAAACGTGACAGGATCCCGGATGCGTTCGTCTGCGCCAACGACACCATGGCTATGGCGGTGTGCGAGGAGCTTAAAGCACACGGGATGATTGTTCCCGAGAACGTTAAGGTCACCGGCTTCGACGGGCTTGTGAGCGCGGAGTACTATCTCCCGCGCCTTACCACCTGCCGCGAGGATATCGGTGCGCTCACTAAGCTTACCTTCGATATCATTGAAGACGCCATAGCGGGGAACGTCGAAAAGGGCGTTTTCATTGAGAAGTTCGTTCCGTTCATTGGTGAGTCCTGCGGCTGTCAGAGCGAAGCGGTCATCGATTACCGCGAGAGGGCAAGGGAAGTCTTTCTCTTCAACCTTGAGACCCGCCAGCACGAGACTCACATCTATACATGGGTAGACAGCGTCCTTGACAGCGACAGCCTCAATACGCTGAGCATTGCTCTGCGGGACTACATTCTCCCCAATTCAAGCGTATGCCTTAACGAAGGCTTCATCATGACCGCACTCGGTCAGTCCGCCGAGAAAGTGCGCGAGTCCGCATACGGAGAGTTCATCGTCATCTCCTCAAAGACTACCGAATACTCCGGCGGCAAGCAGGGGCGTTTCCCGCTCAGCGAAATGATACCCGATCTGAATGTATGGCTCGGAGACAGTACGATGTGCGTTGTTTCGCCTATCACCGTCGGTGAAGAATCCTGCGGAACCTACGTCGTGATGATAGACGATATCACATACACATCTCACAAGCTGTTCAGAGTATGCAAGACTATGAACATAGCTTTCGGTGCGCTTCTCAACCGCCTGAACAACCGCAATATGCAGACAAGCATGATAAGCGCCCGTTTCACCGACCAGCTCACCGGACTCCCGAATCATAAGGGACTCACCAACTGGTTCAACGAGTTTGCCGGCAAGGAGAAGAACCATAACCGTACCGTCATGGTCTCGGTCTACAATATCCCGCAGTACCGCTTTATTTACGAGAACTACGGTATGGACGACATCGAGGAAGCCGTGCGCTTCATAGCCGACGCCCTGCGCCTTGCGAACAAGGACAACGGCTACATTGCAAGAACCGGCAATGACGAGTTCGTGGTGTTCAACTACGCCGCAGACGATAAGGAAGCCGGCTCGGTCATCAACAACGCGGTGTCGGTATTCTACGGTATAATCGAGGGATACAACAAGAGCAGCAGCAAGGACTACTACATAGAGGTCAACTGCGGCTGTACCGTTGCGAGTGCCGGCTGGAACAGCGACCTCTCCACGTTCATAAAGCTTGCCAACGCCGAGGTCTATATGAACAGGCTGAAAGCGGGCATTTCCCCCGTTCTCAAGGACGAGAAGATCCACCCCGCGGCTGCGCCCAAGGACAACAAGGATCTGTACAACGAGTTCACGGTCCTGATAGAAAAGAACCTCTTCACTTACTTCTTCCAGCCTATCATAGATGCGCGCACCGGCGATATCGTGGCGTATGAGGCGCTTATGAGGACCTGCGGCGGTATCCAGATGTCCCCGCTCCAGATACTTGAAATAGCAAAGGAATACAACAAGCTCTACGATATAGAGAAGGCGACGATGTTCAATGTCATGGACAGATATGTTCGTGATATGGAGAAGTTCGCTGGCGCAAAGGTGTTCATAAACACGATCCCCGGCAACTTCCTGAAGCAGGATGATATCTCCGTCCTGCGCGAGAAGTACGGACAGTACATCTCAAACTTTGTCTTTGAGATCACCGAGCAGGATACCGTTTCCGACGACAAGTTAAGCTCTATCCGAAGTCTCGGCGTTATAGGCAATACCGATGAGTTCCGCGGTATCGCCGGCGGTCAGATCGCGGTAGACGACTACGGCACAGGACATTCCAATATCGTGAACCTGCTCAGATACGCGCCGCACATCATCAAGATCGACCGCTTCCTTATCAGCAATATTCAGAACGACCTCAACAAGCAGATGTTCGTCAAGAGCACCATAGAGTTCGCCAAGATGAACAACATCAAGGTGCTCGCGGAGGGCGTTGAGACCTTCGAGGAGATGAAGACCGTCATCGAGTACGGCGTTGATCTCATTCAGGGCTACTACACATCCCGTCCCGCAGAGGAGCCGGTAGGGCAGATACCCGATGCGGTTCGCAACGAGGTGATAGCCGAGAACATAAGCCTTACGCGAATGGACAACGAGCATCTTGTTTACCGGGCAAAGGACGGCGATGTAGTCAACCTTGTGGAGCTCGCGGTCGGCAAGTACAGCCGGATAGATGTTATCGGCGGCACAGTTCGCGTTATCGGTACGGAAAGCCAGCTCTTCGAGATCGAGATCAGGATCGAAGAGAACGTGAACACCTGTGTCATATTCGAGAATGTCCGGATAAAGGCAATAGACGGACCCGCGATACGAATAGGACGCGGAAGCAATGTCGAGCTGCGTCTCAAAGGCTCGAACTTCATTCAGAAAAACGGTATCTACGTTCCGTCGGGCTCGTCGTTCCGCACGACCGGCGACGGAGATCTGCTGCTTGATATCAAGCGCAACGGTAGCGTCGGCATCGGAAGCCTGATCGACGAGACTTTCGGTATCATTTCTTTTGAGCATACCGGCTCCATAAGTGTGGAGATCCAGCTCGACAGGGGCATCTGCATAGGCGGCGGAATCTCCGACAACGCTTCCATTACCTTCGTAAGCGGTAAGGTAAGTGTTCTTGCGCAGTGCGTAAACTCCATAGGCATAGGCTGCGTCAAGGGCAAGGCGGACATAACCGTAATGCACGACGCTCTGGTAGTCTCCAAGTGCAGCGGCAGATGTTCCGTCGCGATCGGCGCATCTGACGGCGAGCTTCGCATCACCTCCACCGGTACTATCGACGCGGTCTCCGACGGTGAAGTATGTGCAGCGGTGGGAACTACCGGCTCCGGCGATGCTCATATCTTCATCGAGGACGGCGACGTCAAGGCCGTGGTGCACAGCTCGAAGGCGGTATGTCTCGGCACTATCGAGGGTACTGCCGATGTCAATGTCATAGACGGGCACGTCTTTGCCTACGGCGAGGGAGACATGGTCTGCGGCTACGGAAGCACACAGGGTACGGGTACCACGCGGGTTTCCGGAGGTACGGCTGCGGTGAAGATACTTTCCGGCTGCATACTGCAATTCGGCTCCGATCACTGCGCGGCGATATTTACCGGCGGTAACATCATCGCGGACAAGGAGGAGCTTGTGGCAGCTATCAATGAGACCGGCGAGCCGCTTCACCCCGAACGTCCCGGCGGCGACAGCGTCGAGCGTGAAATATCCACGC
>JAFZOA010000037.1 GCA_017550775.1 Ruminiclostridium sp.
CATATGTTGTTAGTTCTCCATTCCTGAATAAACCTATTCCGATGGATATCATAGAAAAATATCCGGAAATTGATCATGTGTTTACAGTTTATACTAAAAAGTACGCAAAGGAAAACGGAATTAAAATAAATTGTGGTGGTAAAAAATGCATGGAATGCATTTTGAAAAAAATCAATTGTTACTTCCGGAACACAGAGTTTTATATTAACGAATTGAAAAAGTGATTTCAAACGGTGCCAACATAGAAAAAATAGGCGATGAACGCTCAAATAAGAGTAAAAGTATGTGGTGTTGGTTTGATGATGAAGGAAGCAAAGTAAAACTGGAAATAGGTTGCAGTGCCCGTCCCGACCCATATTCTAAACGTAAGATAAAGACATATATTCAAGAATTTTTAGAAGCCAATAATGGCTTTGAGGACATTGAAAAATACGGATTACATGAGGTGACTTTGAATGTTTTGAGCATAGAGAGAACATTTGTTGATAAATTAATGGCTGTGAAACGACATGCTACCTGCGGGAATTTACAGAATAAGGTTAGGCATATATATGATGTTACACGATTGTATACGATGCCTGAGATAAAAGCATTTCTGGAAGATCGTAATAATCTTAAAAAACTTTTGGCTCTTACCAAGGAAACAGATACTTTCTATCTCGAGAAACGAAAAAACGCTATCCAATATGATCCAAAAGGAGCGTATGATTTTGATTCATGGAAAGATAAGTTTACATCAGAAATAAAAACAATTTATGAAAAGGGACTCAATGATCTTATTTATAATGATAAAAAACGAAACTTTGACGATGTGTTCAGGACCTTCTCCGAAATAAATTCAATTCTAAAATCAATATCTGAATGATTTGTTATTGTTTACTGTCTCGGAAATATAAACATCATCAAAGCATGCATTGTAAAAGGAAGAGATAAGGTAAACGTCAGGGCTGATAGACCTGCCGTTTTCTGTGGTCCTATGAACAAATTTCTGCAAAATCATCGACTGTGATAAAAACTAAACATTGGGGCAGCAAGGATGCTGCTCCGTTCTTTTTTAGTATACAATGTACTCTGCAAATTGTCAAGGTTCAGCGTAAATCAGCCGTATCCTGCAAAACCAGAATCGCCGGATAAATATACTTCATATCACCTGTATATCTCCGACGATCTTATAAATGAGACCGTGACTATCGGGAAAGAGATGCTTATAGACAGTATGCCGTATAAGTCGTGAGTAAATAGTAAGCCGCCTGTGTTGATGTAAATGCAGGCGGCTTGATTATTTCCGAGAATGGAATGATATGATCCATAGGTTAAATCACGATAAATTCGCTTTGTAAGCTTTGGGGCGAACGGCACATCAGACAACGTTCCTCACCTCGCTCTCAATGATGTTGAAACGGCGAAATTCCGGGATAGCTTCTTCTTCAGCCTTTCTCAAAGGCTCGTCTGAGCCCAGCACATCGCTTGTCAGAAGAACACCTGCCGGGTAAATGGGCTTTGACAGCTTCCGTGTTCTTATATCGTCATATCTTGTGCAGATCGGAACATCGTTGATACGCGAAAGATAGTCGAGCATTGCGAGGAGATACAGAGCCTCCGGATACCAGTGCTTGTTAAACAGCGTCCTTATCTCGTCGCTCTCCAGAATATTCAGCATGAAATCTATGTCGCCCATATCATTTACACGGTGGCAGGTATTGCTCTTGAACGTCTCGAACGCAGCACGGAGTTCTTTTTTTGCGTCCTCCAATATATCTTCAACAGATACATCAAGAACCTTCGCCAGCCTGTACAATGTGCCGGCGGCGCACTTTTCTATATCAGCCTTGCCGCTGCATATATCGTTAATGGTAGCCTGCGGAACGCCGCTTTCTTTGCTCAGTCGATATTTTGTGATATTCTTCTTTTCGAGCTGTTCATTTATCAGCATAACGAGGCCTCCCTTCGATAATCTCTACATATATTATAACGGTTTACCGAAGTATTGTCAAGTGCTTTTTCTATTTTTCGTAATAATCTGTATTATTTGTATTTTTGTATCCTTATAGAAAGTACATTAAAAACAAGTCCTGTCTCTACAACCAATTGCTCGAGTATTATATATTCAAATATCTATAAATCAAATTAAACAAAAAATCCCAATAGGTTATTTGAAATTAAGGAGAGAAATTATAACCGTTATTTATCTTTTTATTGCCGAAATAAAACAGTAGTAAAGCTGGGGGGCTTTCCAAATGCGGAAAGCCCTTTTCTGTATTTCATAGGTTTAATCAAATATAAAGTAAAATACTTATACCACACAAAAAACTTTACAAATGCAGGTTCATATGATATAATCAAATGTGATAAATCGGAATTTGTGAGGATAAATCGTATATATGAATGGTTGGTTTACCGTTGAAGAAATTGATTCCCAAACATTTGCAATCAGCGAATACAAACACTGGGAAGAAACGCATTGTTATCTGTTATGTGGGCTGGAACGGGCCGTTCTCATTGATACAGGATTAGGGGTTTCCAACATCCGCAGCGTAGTGGCTGAACTAACCACGCTGCCTATCATGGTGGTTACAACCCATGTTCATTGGGATCACATCGGCGGGCATCAGCATTTTGATGATATAGCCGTACATGAAGCGGAAAAAGATTGGCTATCTGTCCGGTTCCCAATACCGCTGGATGCCGTCAAGAAGAGCCTAACCATGCTTCCTTGCGCTTTCCCGGAAGGATTTAATATTGACGCTTATCAGATTTTTCAAGGTATGCCACAAAGGATACTACACGATGGAGATCGGTTGGATTTGGGAGGCCGGGAAATTCATGTCATTCACACGCCTGGACATTCACCGGGACATTGTTGCTTTTATGAGCCTGAACGAAAATATCTGTATTCCGGGGATTTGATATACAAGGGGTGTCTTTACGCATTTTATCCAACCACTGACCCGCGGCTTTTTTATAAGTCTGTAAGAAAGATACAAGATTATAAAATAGAAAAAGTCCTACCCGGTCATCATCAGTTGGAAATCCCTGTTTCATTGGTAACAGAGATTGAAGCCGGGTTTTCACAGATGGAGCAAAGTGGACAGCTTAAACAAGGAAACGGATTATTTGATTTTGGAGATTTTCAGATTCTAATTTAAACAACAAACTCTGATTTTTCTTATTAACAAGACACCAAAACTAAAATACTATCATACGAAAGGATAACAGCTATGGCATCGGAACGCTCAAAAAGACAATCAAACATTGAATTGCTGCGAATAGTCGCGGCTTGCGGGGTAATTATCCTGCACTATAACAACCCGCTGATCGGCGGAGGGTACGGGGCGGTGGAAGACGGAAGTATAAATCAGGCGATAATGACCTTTTTTGAGACCGTGTTTATCTGCGCGGTAAACCTGTATGTGCTGATCTCCGGATATTTTATGAGGAACTCGACAAAAAGAGACCTGATAAAGCCAATAGAGCTTCTTGCGCAGCTCGTGGTCTTTGAGCTTGTATTCTGTCTGATAAAGGAGCTGCCGAAGGGCGAGGGATTGTCATTCAAGACCGTTCTCAATTATTTCACTCCGAGTTATTGGTTCGTGTTCGTGTATATAGCGCTGTATCTTATCTCGCCGTATATCAATCTTGTGTGGACGCATCTTTCGGAAAGCGGCAAAAAGACACTGCTGATAATATGGATAGGACTGTTCTCGGGATATTCCATTGTCGCGGATTTTATCAGGTTTTTCCGCGATGACGACAAGAGCGGAGTAAGCACGATAGGTCTTTTCGGATCGCAGGCGGGCTACACGATAGTAAATTTTGTGCTTATGTATCTTATCGGCTGCTATCTTCGCGATCGTGAAGAAAAGGGAAAGAAAACCGGCACCGGAAAGCTCGCGCTGCTGCTTGTGCTCAATGTCGCGGCAATATTCGGCTGGACTTATCTGGAGAAGATCATCACCGGCGACGTGATAAATAACACTGCCGCATGGAATTATGACAACCCGCTCGTAATAACCGAAGCCGTGATCGTTTTCCTTATTTTCTCCAATATGAAGCTCGGCAGCAGCAAGGTGATAAACAAGCTCGCGACCGCTTCCTTCCCGGCGTACCTGATACACATAAATCTGCTTGAATACTGCGGTATCGAAACTTATGTACGCGAAAACCCCGCCCTCCTGACCGCTCACATTCTCGGCAGTACGATCGTTATTTATCTGATAAGCTTTGTGATATTCCTGATATATGATCTTATCACGAAGCCGCTGTTTGCGCTCATTGCGAAGCGCTGGACGAACAGGACGTATTCGGTCTGATGCAGATGCGGGTTTATGTGATATAATTTATCTGCTGCACATTGGTATGCATAACACAGGATATTTCAAAAAACAAAATAAAAGAAAGGAACATACATCTATGAGTTATTTCGCATTAAAGAACGGTGAAAAGATCTATTACGAAGACACGGGCGAGGGCGACAATGTCCTTGTGATGCTTCACGGCTGGACGAGCTCACATTCCGTTTATGAGGAGCCTGTCGCATTATTGAAGAAAAAAGCGCGCTGTATCATATACGACCACAGAGGACACGGCGGCAGCAAAGAAGCGAACAGCAGCAGCCCCGATATGAAGACTTTAGCGTCCGATCTTCACGAACTGCTGACAGGTCTTGACCTTGAGAATGTCAACCTTCTCGGCTGGTCTATGGGTGCCGGAGTCGTTATGACATATCTTGAAGAATTCGGCACTCAAAGACTCAGATCGGTGATACTCTGTGATATGTCGCCGAAGCAGATGAACGATGACGAGTGGAAGCTGGGACTGTACAAAGGCGCATATACACAGGAAAATGTGAGAGCGGACGCGGGTAAACCGTTTTTCAAGCTGTACAGGGAATTTGCTGTCGCAGCTATTCCGAAGCTTGGGTCGATACCGGCGTTCCTCGTAAATCCGAAGCTGAAAAAACGCCTGAAGGAATGTGATGAGTCGGTGCTGAGAAGCCTTTCCGTGTCTATGAAAAGTCAGGATCACAGAGAAAGCTTCAAGGGATTGACGATACCGCTCAGCTACTTTTACGCCGATCCGGGTTCACTGTTCTCGCCGGCTCTCGCAGAATGGTACGCGAGGAATTTCCCCACATTCAACAAAGCCGTAAAATTTGAGAACGCGACACATATGTTTATCAGCGAACAGCCCGAGAGATTTGCCGAGGAGGTCGCGGCGCTCTTGTAATTTTTCCTGCCCGGACATGTATCCTTAAAACGAACTTTCCTCATAAATAGCGGAAAAAGTACAGGATGCAATATAAATCGTGAATAAAAAGACAGCCGCTTATGTTGATGACAATATAAGCGGCTTAACAGTAAATAAATCCGGAAAAAGCTTGAAAAGCGCACAGTAAAATGATATAATAATTATTGATCAACAAAATATATTTTTTAATGTGATGAGGGATCATGGAAAACAAAGAGGATAAACGAATTTACACATTAAGCCGTGAAGACCCTTTCAAGGCAGTTGTAAAAATGAGTGTTCCGCTGATATTCGGAATGTTCATCATGGTGCTTTACAACCTTGTCGATACATATTTCATCGGATTGACAGGCGATGATTACCAGATGGCTGCCGTCAATCTCGCTTATCCGGTTATGATGGTAAGCGTTGCGATATCGAATATGATAGGCACTGGTGCGTCATCTTTCATAGCGCGATGTATCGGCTCGGAAGAAAAGGATAAGGCAGAACATACGCTTACATCGGCATTTACGCTTACTGTAATAAACAGTCTGCTCGTGACGATAGCGGGACTTGTCTTTCTCTCTCCTCTGGTAAGTCTGCTCGGTGCAAAAGAAAACACTTTTCTATACACTCAGCAGTACGTCTCGGTGATACTGACGGGAAGTATCTTTACTATGGGCAGCTATACGACAGGCGCACTGCTCAGGAGCGAAGGCTCTGTCAGATATTCAATGACGGGAATGATCGTCGGAACGATAATGAATATCGGGCTTGACCCGCTGTTCATTTTCGCACTGAATATGCAGATAAACGGCGCGGCTGTGGCAACGATACTCAGTAACGCGGCAGGCTTTGGTGTTTCTCTTTTGTATTATGCAGGACGAAAGACTCTGCTTCGGCCGTCGGCAAAGTATATTATCCCGACAAAAGAGATACTGCGCGAGATTTATTGGGTGGGTGTTCCCGCTTCGCTGGAAACTCTGCTAACATCTGCCGCATATACGGTCAATAACAACCTTGCGGTAAATTACAGTGAGCTGACTGTCACGGCTATGGGTATCGCACAGAAAGTCCTTTCGCTGGGGAATTATGTATATCAGGGTTTTGCGTCGGGAACACAGCCGATCATGGGCTATAATTACGGCGCGAAAAATCCGGACAGAATGAGAAAGATACTTAAAGCCGGAGTGCTTACGGTAACGGGAACAGAGATCGTTCTTATGCTGATATACGCGGTCTTTGCGCCGTATCTGATAGATATTTTCACCGATTCGGGAGAAGTCATAGAGATCGGCGTGCACGTTCTGCGCAGATTGATGTTCATACTGCCGTTTGTGGGGACTGTGTCAATGTGCAGAATGTCGTTTCAGGCTATGGGAAAGCCGCAGTATGCATTTGGAATTACTCTTATCAGACAGTTGATACTTTATATCCCGCTTTTGCTGCTGCTCGATAAGGTATTCGGGATTAACGGAATGCTGTGGGCGCAGCCTATGACCGAAGCAGTAATGATGGCTGTATCGCTGATACTTCTGACGACTGTTATCAGGAAGATTCAGGGTAGGGAAGAGCCGGAATAAATCGCGATGCCTTCTGCTTTATCTATGGCTTCAGAACTGTGACCTATGATATATAAAGACGACCGAATAACGGAGGAGCATAATATGAAAACAAAAAAGCATGGAAATAACTGGACAGCGTACTATGACCCCGATACAAAGCGGTATTTCTCTGAGATAATGTACACCAGCCGCGAGGGTCGCGAGCAGTACGATTATGAGATCACGCAGGATATCTACGCTCGGCTCGGTACATTCAGCGATGATATCGACAATGAAAGGCTGATAAAAGAAGCGAAGATGACTTATTCATTTGAGAACACAATGTACGGAACTCTCGGACCCGAAAGAACAGTCTGGGACAAGGAAGCCAACAAAGCAATGAGCGAGTGCGTGAAGAAGAACAACGGCAAGGTATAACAGAAGGACAAAAATGATATGCGACCCGAAAAAACTATGAAGGAGCGGACTATGAAAATAATTGCTGTCGGAGCGGTAACGGCAGGCGGAAAAACAACGGTCGTAAACGCTGTCAGGGAACGGCTGCCAAGAGCCGCGTCACTTCACTTTGATGACTATTCGTTTGAGGGAGAAGTCGAGGATTTTTCAAAATGGATATCGGAGGGTGCAGATGTTCATGTGTGGGAGCTGTCACCGTTAAAAGAGGATATCGAAAGGCTGATAAGCAGCGGTGAATATGATTATCTGCTTCTGGATTATCCGTTTGCTTACGAGCATCGCATGATAAAAGACTATCTGGATTGCTTCATTTTTATCGACACGCCGCTGGATATTGCGCTTGCAAGAAGAATTATGAGAGACATGAAAGAAGCTTCGGCAGATGATATCCGTGAGAAAATTGATATATATCTGAAATACGCAAGAATTCTTTATGTAAAGATGCAGGAAGAGCAGGTGTCGTCAGTCGATCATGTTATCGACGGTTCAAAGAGTCTTAATGAGATCATCAATGAAATAACGGAGATCGTTTTAAGCTGCTGAATGAGAATGATCGGTAACAAAAATACGAGGTGACAAAAATGAGTAATGTTGCTGTATATTGACTTCTCCGCACGATAATGGTATAATGATCTAGGCAGCAATATTACGGTTTCGTCGAATACAAGGACAAAATGACATTATGGTAAGGTCTGATCGGATCAGAATAAGGAGAGAATTGCAGTGAAAAATATCATACAAGTCGATGATAATTACAAAAAGTGGCTCAGCGAGCTTTCCGACAGGTTCAGATGCTCGCAGATAAAAGCGGCTGTCCGTGTCAACAGCGAAATGCTTCAATTTTACTGGTCTATCGGCAGAGATATTTCAAGAATGGAGCTCAACGCAAAATACGGTTCTGGCTTTTATAAGAAACTCAGTACTGATTTAAAGGAAATATTCCCTATAGA
This sequence comes from Ruminiclostridium sp., assembly GCA_017550775.1. The sequence goes on from JAFZOA010000037.1 coordinate 8,201, forward strand.
CGACGTTATATTCGAGGTTGATAATAAGTCTCTTACCAACCGCCCCGATCTGTGGGGACATTACGGCATGGCCAGAGAGTTCGCCGCTCTCACCGGACGTAAGCTCCTGGATCTGCCGGTTAAGGACAGCGACTATGTGGGTGACGCCGAGGTGCCTGTAGATATCCGCAATAAGGATCTTGTGTTCAGATATAGCTCGGTCCGCATTGAGAACATTACAGCGAACGTCAGCCCCATGGAGATGCAGATACGCCTGTATTACTGCGGAATGAGAGCCATCAATCTGCTCGCTGATATCACCAACTACATCATGCTTGAGCTCGGACAGCCCATGCATGCATTCAACGGCGATAAGATGAACAAGATCGTCGTAGATACTCCGAGCACGGATATGAAGTTTACGACTCTCGACGGACAGGAGAGAGACATCACCACCGATACTCTGATGATCTGGGACGGTGAGGTACCTGTAGGTATCGCCGGTATCATGGGCGGTCTGGATTCGGAGATCGTGGATGATACACATTCCGTAATGCTTGAGTCGGCCAACTTTGACGGTGTATCGATCCGTAAGAGTGCTTCACGTATGGCGCTTCGAACAGATGCTTCAGCCAGATATGAGAAGACACTGGATCCCGAGATGACATACCTGGCAGTACAGAGATTCATCAGGCTTCTGTATGATGCCGATCCCGGAATGAAGTGCACGACCAACATCACTGATGTGTATGTCAGGAAGTATCCGGAGCTTACGGTATCATTTGACAAGAAGTTCATAGACAGATATACGGGCATAGATATCAGTTCGGATCAGATACAGACCACGCTTACGCTACTCGGATTTGAGACGACCAGGAACGGCGATGAGTTTACATCCAAAGTTCCCTCATGGAGAGCAACCAAGGATGTCTCGATGAAGGCCGATATCGTAGAGGAGATCACCCGTATCTACGGATATGACAACTTCGAGATCAAGACTACATTAAGCCCCATCATTCCCGCCAAGACAACCAGGCGCCGCGCGGAGGAGAATGCGGTTAAGGATCTTCTTGTTAAGTCCTATGCATGCCATGAGATACATACGCGTGTATGGTGTGATCCCGATGCAATGAGAGACTTAGGGTTGTCTCCCGAAGACAATGTGAAGCTCGTTCAGGCATCCGAAGAAAAAGGAAC
>JAFZOA010000394.1 GCA_017550775.1 Ruminiclostridium sp.
CCGGTTATAGAAATACCACAGGGCTCTGAATCGCTGAACAATATCCAGCCAGGAAAACAGAATGTCAACTAAGGAGTAACTATCCGTGAGCAAAACGAACTTTCCGGAAGAATCGAAAACACTTACCATACTTGGCTCGACCGGCTCGATAGGCACCCAGACCCTTGACGTGGCGAGAATGCACGGCTACGGGATTGCGGCTCTTTCCGCGCACAGCAACTACAAGCTTGCGGAGGAGCAGGCGAGAGAGTTCCGCCCGAAGACCGTGTGCATGACCGACGAGACGGCTTACCGCGAACTCAGAGCACGGCTTGCCGACACGGACATTACCGTGACATACGGCAGGGACGCGCTGTGCGAGACCGCGGCAAAGCCGGTGAGCATGGTGATAAACGCCGTGGTGGGAATGGCGGGGCTTTACCCGACGCTCGCGGCTCTGAACGCCCGCAACAGGGTCGGGCTCGCGAACAAGGAAACACTGGTGACCGGCGGGGAGCTTGTCAAGGCGGCGGCTGCGGCAAACGGCGTGGATATCGTGCCTATAGACAGCGAGCATTCCGCGATATTCCAGTCCCTCATGGGCAACGAGCACAACCGCATCGAAAAGATCATACTCACCGCGTCGGGAGGGCCGTTTTTCGGGTATACTAAAGATATGCTGAAAACCGTGACCCGTGAGCAGGCGCTCAAACACCCCAACTGGAGCATGGGAAGAAAGATCACCACCGACAGCGCCACCCTGATGAACAAAGGTCTGGAGCTTATCGAGGCGGTGCGGCTGTTCGACGTTACCCCGGAGCAGGTGGAGGTCGTCGTACACCGGCAGAGCATACTGCACTCGGCGGTGGAGTACGAGGACGGAGCCGTGATAGGTCAGCTCGGCGTTCCGGACATGAAGATACCCATTCAGTTCGCAGTGACCTATCCTAAGCGTCTTCCGTCCTGCTCGAAGAAGCTTTCGCTGTTCGACGCGGGAACACTCACGTTCGAGCGTGCGGACGAGGACACCTTCGTCTGTCTCGCGGAGGCGCGGCGGGCGATAGCAAAGGGCGGTACGGCTCCGACAGTGCTCAACGGCGCGAACGAGGCTGCCGTGGCGGCATTTCTGGACGGGAAGATCCCGTTCTACCGCATAGGAGAGCTTGTGTGCGGGTGCTGCGCCGGACTCGCCTGTAAAAACGAAGTCACGCTCTCCGCGATAGAGGAGGCCGACAGCGCAGCACGGGAATTTGTGAGAACAAGCATAGAAAGGCAGATATGACACTTTTAAGCAACATTACAAACGTACTGATAACGATACTCGTATTCTTCACCATAATCCTCATTCACGAAATGGGGCATTTCCTGACCGCAAAGGCGTTCGGAATGAAGATCTACGAGTTTTCGATAGGCATGGGTCCCCGCCTGTTCAGCAAGCGGACAAAGACCACAACATGGTCGTTCAAGCTGCTCCCGATTGGCGGCGCGGTGCAACTCGGCGAGGATATGGAGAGCGACGACCCGAACGACTTCCGCAACAAGCCGGTGTGGCAGCGCATGATCGTAATTGTCGCGGGAGCGGTAATGAACCTGATACTCGGGTACATCGTCTGTGTGGTAAGCATCTGCGCCGACAGCGACATTGCCACAAACCGGATATCCCGCTTCTACGACACCTCCGTCTCCTCGCAGGTCATGCAGACGGGGGACGAGATCGTGGAGATCAACGGTATGCCGATCTGGACGACCCTCGACATATCCTACTGCCTACAGAACAAGGCGCTGCAATTCGATGAGACCCGGGGCGTGGCGACCTTCGACATGACCGTTATCCGCGGCGGAGAGCGGGTAAAGCTCACGGTGCCGCTCACAGCGGTCGCGTCCAACAGCAAGTCCGGCTACAGCGTTGTCGTAGACTTCATGGTAAGTCCCGAGGAAAAGACGGTGCTTACCGTACCGGCGGCTGCGGCAAGACTGTTCCTGACCGAATCGCGGCTGATATGGATATCGTTCTACGATCTTATAACCGGCACCTACGGTCTCAACGATCTGTCCGGACCGGTCGGCGTGGTCTCGACCATGGCTACCGCACTGGGCGAGTCCTTCCGCATAATGAGCTTCAGCTCGTTCCTTACCCTTGTGGCGCTTATAACCATAAATCTCGGCATCTTCAACCTTCTTCCCATACCGGCGCTGGACGGCGCAAGGTTCCTGTTCCTGCTTGTGGAAGCGATACGCCGCAAGCCGATACCGCCAGAGAAAGAGGGCTGGGTGCATTTTATAGGCTTCGCCGCACTGATGCTGCTGATGCTGGTAGTCACATTCAACGACATAATAAAGCTGTTTTCACCCCAATAAGAAAGGATACAGAACATGAATACAAAAAGACCAGTTATCGTTCCCTTACTATGCGCTCTTATGCTCGCGGCTTCCGGCTGCGGCCAGACAACCGTATCTGGAACGACCGCCGCTGCAACTACCGCGGCTGATACTGCTCCCGCGGATACCACCGCCGCACCCGCCGAAAAGAAGATCCCGGAGGATACCCCCTACGTCATCAAGGACGGCATCACCGACCGCATGAAGGCACTCGCGAACCTTATCGACGGCAACAAGGCGCGGCTCGCGAAGGTGTTCAGAAAGGCGCAGGCGGGCGAGCCGATTACCGTCGCGTATCTCGGCGGCTCGATAACCCAGGGCTCCACCGCGAGCCCCACCGACTGCTACGCCTACCTCACGACCGAGTGGCTTCGGGAGCAGTTCCCGAAGTCCGACATAACCTACGTCAACGCGGGCATAGGCGCTACCGGCTCGTATATCGGAGTGTTCCGCACAGACCGGGACGTGCTCTCACATTCGCCCGACCTCGTGTTCGTGGATTTCTCGGTAAACGACACGACCGAGCATACCGAGCGCAACATCGCCTCCTACGACGGGGTGCTCAGAAAGCTCTGGAGCGCGGACAGCTCCCCCGCGATAGTCACGATAGCCATGACCCAGGACAACGGGACAAGCTTTCAGGAGTACCACAGCGCGGTGTGCTCAGCCTATGACATACCGATGATATCCTATCACGACGCGATCATGGACGTGATACAGAACGGGCATATCAAGTGGACGGATATCTCGGACGACAATATCCACCCGAACACCGTGGGACATTCCGTGCTGACGCAGATAGTCACCTCGTATCTCGAAAAGGTGCTCGGCGAGCTCGACACGATCGACACGTCGTTGGAGAGCGACTTCTCGGTGCCCTACTCCACGGACAAGTACACGACCGCACGGCTAATCGTCCCGGGAAGCCCCGAGGTGACGAATGAGACCGGCTGGGAGAACAAGGCGGAGGACAGCTTCGGGAACTTCGGCGGTTACTGGAGAGCCGTTTCCAAGGACGGAAGCTTTGACGGCGTTGAACCGCTCACCTTCGAGGTGGACGCAAAGTCCGTCGGCATCTTCTACGGCCGACAGACCCAGAACGGCGGACGGTTCGACATTGCGGTGAACGGAATGGTGGTAAACACCATTGATACCGCGTTCCGGGGCGGTTGGGGAAACTACGTCGAGGCCGCCGAGATAATAGAGTTCCCGGAAGCCGGAAAGAACAAGATAGAGATAATCCCGAAGAAAGCCGAGAAAACGTCAATCATCATTTCCGCGCTTGCGGTTACCGGATAACCGTATCATCGGAATTGACAATTGATAATTGTGGTATCGCCTTGCGGCGATATATCCGGATCGTGACGAGACCCGATACTTTTCATTATTTTGAAAAGAAATCGGTATCACATCATTATACAGACAAAAAACATATCCTGTCTCTTCCCCCGCTTTCGGCGGGGGAAGTCTGTTTATAAGGGAAATTGCACAAAATAACATATTTTTCTCGTTCAAATTGACAAAAAAGGTTGATTTATAACACCGACAGTGGTATAATAAATGTGTATGTCGTACAGCATACACAGCATAAAGCAAGACGTAAAGGATACGGATAAACAATGGTCC
>JAFZOA010000395.1 GCA_017550775.1 Ruminiclostridium sp.
CGCTTAAACTCTACGACGGCGAGCGGGAGCTTATGTCGGTGCTCTCCGCGTCATTCCGGCACAGCGAGAAGCTTCACCGTCATATCCGCTTCCTGTACGCCCACGGCTCTATGTACAAGATCTGCAACGGCAATGTCATGTTCCACGGGTGCATACCGCTGGACGAGAACGGTGATTATCAGAGCCTTTGGATTGACATTGCGGAGTACAGCGGGCGCGAGCTGCTGGACAAGCTGGACGAGATCGTGAACACGGCGTACTTTATGCACAGCGGTCCGGAAAAGGAGTACGCGCGGGACTTCATGCTGTACCTCTGGTGCGGCGCGAAATCCCCGCTTTACGGGAAGGACAAAATGGCGTTTTTCGAGCGCTATTTCCTTGACGACAAGGCGCTTCACGAAGAGCACTACAACGCGTATTACACCTACGCGGAGAAGCCGGAGATGTGCAGAAAGCTGCTCGGACTGTTCGTCGGCGACGTGAACAAGGGTCACATCATCAACGGTCATGTTCCGGTGAAGATCAAGAACGGCGAGCACCCGGTCAAGGCGGACGGGCACCTGTTCGTCATAGACGGCGGCATATCCAAGGCGTACCAGAAGACCACCGGGATCGCGGGTTACACGCTTATCTTCGATTCCCACAGTCTCAACCTCGCGGAGCACTACCCTTTCATTGCGGGCGAGAGCGAGCATACGCCGAACATACATCTTGTGGAGCGCCTTGACCGCCGTGCGAATATCTCCGACACCGACAGAGGCCGCGAGATACTCGAACAGATCAATGACCTGCGTGAGCTTCTGAACGCGTACCGTTCGGGCGATATAAAGGAAAGTCAGCAGCGTATAAAGGATTAAGGCAATACCGCACAAAGCACGGCTGACGCCTTTGCACTTGTCTTGCTTGCGCCTTTTCCGTCATATTGCCCAAAATCCACTTGACTTGCGCTAGCAAGCCCGCGTGTCTTTTAGCCAATCTGACGAAAAATTCGACTGCACAATACAAGCACAATCTTTGTGCGGTATAGCCTTAAAATGATATTTCCGGGAATTTTGAAATAATTTTTAAAAACCTATTGACAGACTCGGAATAACGTGTTATAATACAATCATATTATTTCGATATGTTTTATATGTTTTAGAAAAGGAGATACAGGAAATGCCAGCAACAGTGATAATCCCCACAACGCTCCGTATGTTCACGGAGCACAATTCAGAGCTCGAACTTGACGGCAATACCGTCGGAGAGGTGATAACCTCGCTCGCGGACGAGTACCCCGAAACAAAGAAGGTGCTGTTCGGCGAGGACGGAAAGCTCCGTGAGTTCATCAATGTCTTCGTCGGCTCTGACAACATCCGCGACCTCAAAGGCTACGACACGCCCGTGCGCGACGGCGATGAGATAATTCTGATACCGGCGATCGCAGGCGGCAGCGGAGACACGGTAGAAGAACCGAACGATTCCGTACTCGGCGACCGCATCGGCGACAAGCTGACGAATGACGAGATCAAGCGTTATTCACGTCACCTGCTGCTGAAAGAAGTCGGTGTCAAGGGTCAGCGCCGCCTCAAAGCAGCGAAGGTCCTTATCGTCGGAATGGGAGGTCTCGGAACTCCCCTCGCGCAGTATCTCGCGGCGGCGGGCGTGGGAACTCTCGGTCTCATCGACTTTGACGAAGTGGAGGAAAGCAACCTCCAGAGACAAGTGATACACGGCTCCCGCGATATCGGAAGACCGAAGGTAGCAAGCGCGAAGGACAGCATAAAGCAGATCAACCCGCTCGTAAAGGTCGAAACATACAACGAACGGCTCACCAAGGAGAACGCGATAGACCTCATCTCGCAGTACGACGTTGTTGCGGACGCGTCGGACAACTACCAGACCCGCTATCTCGTCAACGACGCGTGCGTGCTGCTCGGAAAGCCCGACGTGTTCGGCGCGATGTATCAGTTCGAGGGTCAGGCTGCGGTCTATTACGCGGACAGGGGTCCGTGCTACCGCTGCATGTACCCCGCTCCCCCTCCGGCAGGACTCGTTCCGTCCTGCGCAATGGGCGGCGTTGTGGGCGTGCTCCCCGGCATCATCGGCACGGTACAGGCGAACGAGGTCATAAAGCTTATAGTCGGCGGAGGAAAGCCGCTTATCGGAAGGCTCGTGACCTTCGACGCATGGAGAATGAAGTGGCGCGAGCTGAAAATACACAAGGACGAGAACTGCCCGATATGCGGCAGGAACCGCACTATTACGGAGCTTGACGAGTACGACTACGAGGACTTCTGCGGAATCAAGGCTCAGGCTGAGGAGGAAGAGGAAGTCGAAGGTATCGAGCCGAAGGAGCTGAAAAGA
>JAFZOA010000396.1 GCA_017550775.1 Ruminiclostridium sp.
GGAAGATACGCCCTGCGGCATCGCGGTCAACATCGGACGCGAGGGCGAGGACAGCCGCATACTTACGCTCGGCGAACTTAAAACCACAGTCGTCGATATGTTTACGACAGTATTCGTCGGCAATTCGGTGACCCGCGTTATCGGCGGGAAACTCGTTACCCCGAGAGGATACAGACTATGAAGCTGCTGATATTCGGAGGTACGACCGAGGGCAGAGAGCTTTCGGAATGGTGCGCGGCAAACGGTATCTTCGCCGATGTTTCGGTCACAACGGACTACGGCGCGAGACTTCTCGGCAACGGCGAATTCCTGAACGTGTTCACCGGAAAGCTTGCCTGCGGCGAGATGAAAACGCTTATCGGAGCGGGTGATTACGCGGCCGTCATCGACGCGACACACCCGTATGCGACCGAAGCGACCGCGAATATCCGTGAAGCCTGTGAAGCTTCCGGAGTGCGGTATTTCCGTCTCCTGCGCAGCGGGAGCGAGCTTCACGGGGTCTGTGTGAGTGAAATGAGCGGGCTCGTAGATGAACTTAACAAGACCGACAAAACGATACTCAGTACGCTCGGAGCCAAGGAGCTTCCGGAGCTCGCGGAAGTCCGGCGTCCGGAACGGGTATGGCTTCGTGTCCTGCCCGCGGACGGGATAGAGGATAAATGCGCGGAGTACGGGTTTGAACGCTCTCATGTCATTGTCGGAAAAGGACCGTTCACGGTCGGCGAAAACACAGACCATATCCGTAAGAGCGGCGCGCAGATACTCGTTACAAAGGAGAGCGGAGCGGTGGGCGGATATCCCGAAAAATGTGAAGCCGCACGGGTCTGCGGCATTGAAACGATAACGCTTACCCGTCCGCAGGAGAACGGTTTTTCGTTTGAAGAACTGACAGATATCATTTCTTCGTTATGACCTGCCCGGCAGGAAACAGAAGGGAGAACGCATGAAAATATACATTGTCGGCATAGGTATGGACGGTGGAAAAACGCTTACTTCCGAAGCCGCAAAAGCAATAGAGACCGCCGATGTTCTTATCGGCGCAAAGCGCATGACAGAGCCGTTTGCGCCGCTCGGGAAGCAGATATTCGAGAGCTGGAAAACAGACGAGATCTGCGCCTTTCTCGAAACCTGCGGGAACGACACGGCGGTCGTTCTGATGTCGGGAGACTGCGGTTTTTTCAGCGGTGCTCAGCTGCTTTTGAAACGGCTTTCAGGCTCAGACACCGAGATAATACCGGGTATCTCGACACCCGTTTATATGTGCGCGAAACTCGGTCTTTCGTGGCAGGATATGCATTTTGTGAGCCTTCACGGGACAGACGCGCACATCGCACGCAATGTGCGCAGATATAAAAAATGCTTCTTCCTGCTCGGTGGAAGCGTCACCCCCGCCGCGATCTGCGAACGGCTCTGCGAATACGGCACGGGAAGTGTCACCGTGCATATCGGAGCCAAGCTCGCCTATCCAGACGAGCGCATCATAAGCGGCACCGCTGCGGAACTTACCGGCGTGGAATGTGACGGATTATGCGCGGTGATTACCGAAAATCCCGAGCCCGAAGAGCGCACCGCTTCCGGTATCCCCGACAGCGCGTTCGAGCGCGGGAATGTCCCGATGACAAAATCGGAAATACGCGCGGCGCTTGCATCAAAGCTCGGAATATGCTATAATGATATCGTATGGGATATCGGCTGCGGCACAGGCTCGGTAAGTGTGGAATGCGCACTCGCGGCGAATGACGGACTCGTGTACGCCGTGGACGGGAACGACGAGGCTGTGCGGCTCACCGACCGGAACGCGCACCGTTTCGGCTGCGAC
>JAFZOA010000397.1 GCA_017550775.1 Ruminiclostridium sp.
CCGAAAGGAAAGATCTATGGCAGGCTTAGTCGAAAAGACATACGGCGATGCGCTTTTTGAGCTTATCCTCGAGGAAAGCCCCGCAAAGCTCACCGAAGCAAAGGCGGAGCTTGACGCGGTAGATTCGATAATAAAGGATATTCCCGAGCTTATAAAGCTTTCAAAGACCCCGACTGTCGGAAAAGAGGAAAAGCTCGGACTCATCGAGAGCGCCTTCAAAGGAAAGCTCTCCGAGTACGTCTTTAACTTCCTTATGGTGCTTACCGACGCAGGCAGACTCGATTATTTCGGCAAGATAGCCGGATATTTCGGTCAGCGCTGCAACGAACACCTCGGTATAGCGGAAATAACCGTCATAACGTGCGAGCCGCTCACGGCAAAGGCAAAAGCCGACCTCTCCGCAAAAATGGAGAAGCTTCTCGGAAAGAAGATCGTCATGAAGGAAGAGACCGATCCCTCGATAATCGGCGGCATCGTCGTTAAAAACGGCAATACTACGCTTGACGGAAGCGTGAGGGCGAGACTTAAAGCCCTCAGAACGGATATCGGCAGCGTCATCTGCTGATGGCCCGAAAGAGAATTCTCCCGCTTATGACGGGATGAAAGGAAAGACGAGAATATGGAATTACGCCCTGATGAAATAACAGGAATCATAAAATCCAAGATCAAGGCATTCGACTCAAAGATCACTCTCACCGACACGGGTACGGTCGTGACCGTCGGAGACGGTATCGTTCGTATCCACGGACTCGAGAACTGCATGATAAACGAGCTTCTCGAATTCGACAACGGCGTACAGTGTATGGCGCTCAACCTTGAACAGGATTTTGTCGGCGCGGTTATGCTCGGCTCGGACGCCGACATAAAAGAGGGTTCCAATGTAAAGAGAACGGGTAAGATCATCTCCGTTCCCGTAGGCGACGCACTTCTCGGACGCGTTGTTAACGCGCTCGGCGAGCCTATCGACGGCAAAGGACCCATCGTTTCCAACGAATACCGCCCCGTAGAGCGCATCGCGCCCGGAATCATCACAAGAAAGTCCGTTGATACACCTTTACAGACAGGTATCAAGGCTATCGACTCTATGATCCCGATAGGACGCGGACAGCGTGAGCTTATCATCGGCGACAGACAGACCGGTAAGACCGCTATCGCCGTCGATACTATAATCAATCAGAAGGATACGGACGTGCTCTGTATCTATGTAGCTATCGGACAGAAGGCATCCACGGTCGCTTCCGTGGTAGAACAGCTCAATAATGCAGGCGCTATGGACTACACGATAGTAGTTTCCGCTACCGCCGCAGAGCTCGCGCCTCTCCAGTACATAGCACCCTACTCGGGCTGCGCTATGGGCGAATACTTCATGGAAAAGGGCAAGGACGCGCTCATCATCTACGATGACCTCTCCAAGCACGCTGTCGCTTACCGCGCAATGTCGCTGCTCTTAAAGCGCCCGCCGGGACGTGAGGCTTACCCCGGAGACGTATTCTATCTCCATTCAAGACTGCTCGAACGTGCCGCTAACCTCAACGAGGATTACGGCGGCGGCTCGCTCACCGCGCTCCCGATCATCGAGACGCAGGCCGGCGACGTATCGGCATATATCCCCACAAACGTTATCTCGATCACCGACGGACAGATATTCCTCGAAACGGAGCTGTTCAATTCGGGTATCAGACCCGCGGTAAACCCGGGTATCTCGGTATCCCGTGTCGGCGGTTCGGCTCAGATAAAGGCGATGAAGAAGGTATCCGGCTCGCTTAAGCTCGAATACTCGCAGTACAGAGAGTTACAGGCATTCTCACAGTTCGGCTCCGACCTCGACGCGGATACCAAGGCGCGTCTCGCAAAGGGCGAACGTATCGTTGCCGTGCTCAAACAGCCCCAGTCCTCGCCGCTTACGGTCGAGAATCAGATCATCATAATCTATGCCGTTATCAACGACTTCCTGAAGGATATCCCCGTTGACAGGATCCCCGAGTACGAAAAGGCTCTGTTCGATCACATGGCGGCGGATCACAGCGATATAATCGACGATCTGAAGAAGAACAAGGTGCTGTCCCCCGACAACGAGGAAAAGCTCAAAACTGTGCTCAAAAACTTCGCGTCAAACTTCTGATGCCCCATTACCGGAAAACATAACAGGAAAGGAGACGTCATGAGTAAATCCGCTTTCGTTTTAAGTATAATCTCGATCAGCCTCACGGCACTTCTCGCGTTCGCCGCGGTTTTCCTGCTGCTCACAAACAAGGTCGTTTACATCGAGAGCGACCGATGACACTAAAATCCTGAAAGGAATGGAATAAATGGCTACGGGCAACATGAAGGACATCAAGCGCCGTATAAAAAGCGTAAGCTCAACAAGGCAGATAACCAAGGCTATGGAGCTTGTCGCCTCCTCAAAGCTCAGAAAGGCGAAGCAGCGTTCCGAGAACGGGCGCGCCTATTTTGAGGCGATGTACGGACTGCTCGCGGAGATAGCAGCGGTAAAGAAGGACTTCAAGACTGTGTTCACCGAGGAGCGCGAGGTAAAGAACAAGCTTTACATCGTGATCGCGGGCGACAGAGGTCTTGCGGGCGGCTTCAACTCGAATATCCTTAAAGCTGTCGCTGCGGCGCACAAGGACGACCCGGTGAAGCCGAAGATAATCGCTATCGGAAGAAAAGCCGTGGACTACTTCGACAAGCGCGGGTATGAGATAGTCGCAAAATACCCCTACTTCGCGGAGAAGATGAAGACCGCGCACTGCACCGATATCGCCCAGCTTGCGGGAGACCTTTTCGCGGTGGGCGAGGTAGATGAGGTAAGGCTCTTCTATACCGCGTTCGTTTCGCCGCTCGTTCAGACTCCCGAGAGCGCAAAGCTGCTCCCGATCGCGAATATCGGTACGGGAATGGGTGAGGATCTTGGTCTCATAAACTACGACCCCTCGCCGGAAGCGGTGTTTGACCGCGTGGTACCGAAATTCCTCATGAGCATGATAAGTTGCGCGGTGGTAGAATCGTTCGCTTCCGAACAGGGCGCAAGACGTACTGCCATGGAAAATGCGACCGACAACGCGGACGAGATGATCGCGAACCTGTCGCTCGTTTATAACCGCGCGAGACAGGAGAAGATCACGAACGAGATCACGGAGATCGTCTCCGGTGCCAATGCGCTGAGCTGACAGAGCAATACGACTATAATACGCGGTGAGAGCGGGGTAGAACGAATGCTCCGCACAGAGCCGCTGAAAGGAAAATAGCATAAAATGGCTGAAAAAAACATAGGTACGGTCGTTCAGATCATAGGTGCGGTACTTGATATCCGCTTCTCGGCGGAATCGCTCCCCAATCTGAAGAACGCCATTGAGATCGACAATAACGGACAGCGCCTTGTAGTCGAGGTCGCTCAGCATATCGGTGACGATATCGTCCGCTGCATCGCTATGGGCGCGACCGACGGTCTTGTAAGAGGTACAAAGGCTGTCGATACGGGAAAGTCGATCACCGTTCCCGTAGGTAAGGAAACGCTCGGCAGAATATTCAACCTGCTCGGAGAACCCGTTGACAATATGCCCGCTCCCGAGACCGAGGAACGCTGGGAGATACACAGAGAGCCCCCGTCATACGAGGAGCAGGCTGCCACAAACCAGATACTAGAGACCGGCATCAAGGTAGTTGACCTTATCGCGCCTTACCTCAAGGGCGGTAAGATAGGTCTTTTCGGAGGCGCGGGCGTCGGCAAGACCGTCCTCATCATGGAGCTCATCAACAACGTTGCAAAGCAGCACGGCGGTCTGTCCGTATTCACGGGCGTCGGCGAGCGTACCCGTGAGGGTAACGACCTTTACAACGAGATGAAGGAATCGGGCGTTATCAACAAGACCGCTCTCGTATACGGTCAGATGAACGAGCCGCCCGGAGCGAGAATGAGAGTAGGTCTCTCGGGACTTACTATGGCGGAATACTTCCGCGACAGAGAGGGACAGGACGTTCTTCTGTTCATAGACAACATATTCAGATTTACACAGGCAGGCTCGGAGGTTTCCGCGCTGCTCGGACGTATGCCGTCCGCCGTTGGTTA
>JAFZOA010000398.1 GCA_017550775.1 Ruminiclostridium sp.
ACGGTATGTCTATTGCCAAGGCGACCGCGGAGTATATCAACAACAAGATAGGCTGTAAGACCCTTTTTGCCACGCACTATCATGAGCTTACTGCTCTTGAGAAGAACAACAAGGGAGTGAGAAACTACAGCGTCGCGGTGATGAAGAAGGGCGATGACATCAAGTTCCTTCACAAGATAGTCGAGGGCGGAACCGACAACAGCTACGGCATCGAGGTCGCGAAGCTCGCGGGACTTCCCGCAAAGGTAATCGAGAACGCGAAATCTGCGCTCAAAGACATTGAGCTCGGCTCGAAGATAGACCTTGAAAAGCGTCTCAATGAGGAAGAAGTGCAGAAACAGCAGTTTGACTTCTCGTCGATTGCGAAGAACGATGTCATACAGGCGATACGAAATCTCGACCTTGACGATATGTCCCCGCGTGATGCGTATGCGCGTCTTGCGGAGTTCAAGGAGATGCTGAAATAAGGAGATGCACTCTATGGATAAAAGCTGTAAGAAAGCCGCTGTGGCAGGAATCGTATGCGTGACAGTGTATTTCCTGTCGGTAACGATGTTTCTTGTTACCAAAGCCGGACCGGCGCTTACTTTATGGGAGCTGATGACGGTCGCGGGCGCAGCTGTCATGCTCGTGTCCATGACACTGATCTCTGACGCATACGGCATAATTCCGGTATATCGCAGATTACTGCTCGTCTCACTGTCCGGAACGCTTATCATCACTTCCGTCGCTCATTTCACGAGTATCGGAGTTGTCAGGGTGCTTGCGGACCAAGGAGAAGATATACCCGAATATTTTAAGATAGGAACATTCCCGAGTCTTGAAATGACGCTCGACTATACGGCGTGGGGATTTTTTATGGGCGCTGCTTTTATCATAATGTTCATGGGTATAAAGGACAAGGGTTTAAGGATAATTTCACTTGTTTGCGGACTCTTATGCCTGACCGGCTTTACGGGTAGCTTTTTCAATGAAAATCTCTGGTATGCGGCACCTTTCGGCTATGGCTTCGGGTTTACAGCGATGTGCATATATGTCCTGAAAAAGGGTGCACGCGCAGATATTTCGCGGTAACTTCACAACAATCCGGAGGATATGACAATGAAACGTGAACTTGGAATAGCACGCTGCGGGCTCGCTTGCTGTCTGTGCAGTGAAAATAAGGAATGCAAGGGCTGTAAGCGTGACGGGTTTATGGAGCTTTCGTGGTGCAAGGACGCCCAGTGGTGTGAGAACAGAAAATGTGTCATTGAGAAGAAGCTTCCCGGCTGTTATGAGTGCGAGCCGATGAACTGTCAAAAGGGGCTGTACAAGGATAAGATAAAGCCGAAAGCATTCGCCGAATATGCGAGAAGATACGGGCTCGACGAGCTTCTCGACTGCCTTGAGCGCAACGAGAAATCCGGTATCGTATATCACCGCGAGGGAATAATCGGCGATTATGATGATTTCGATGATGTTGAAAAGCTTATTGAGTTCATAAGAACGGGAAAGAGATAATTGCTATGAGAATAAG
>JAFZOA010000399.1 GCA_017550775.1 Ruminiclostridium sp.
CAACTGGTTCAGATCGAAGAACTGCATAATATATGATGTTTCGTTCGGTGCCGATATCTGCACATGGGCTCATGTGAGATCTATCGAGAACAAGAAGGTGGAAAAGGTCATAACCCAGCCCTGCGCCGCAATTGTAAAATACATAGAGACATATCAGCCGAAGCTTATAAACAACCTTTCCCCCATACACAGCCCTATCGCGTGCGCAGCTGTGTATATCAAAAAGTATCTGAAACAGAAGAACCGTATAGCCGTTCTTTCACCCTGTGTTGCAAAGAAGCATGAATTCACGGAAACGGGACTTGCGGATTTCAATGTGACGTTCCGCAAGCTTCAGGATTATTTTGACAGGAACGATATAAGAATACCGACTCACGCCGAGTCGGATCTTGAATACGACTTTGACGAAAGGCAGGGTCAGGTCGGTGCAGTATATCCTCGTCCGGGCGGACTCAGAGACAACCTGTGGCTCCATGAGCCCGATATCAACATCACGACCTCCGAAGGCGTTCACAAGGTATATCCAGAGCTTGATATGTATGCAGATATGCCTGATTTCAAGCACCCCGATGTATTCGATGTTCTCTCCTGTGAGTTCGGATGCAACGTCGGTCCCGGTACAGGCACCACACAGACCGTCTTTGATGTCATGGCTTCGATGAGAGAGATCGAGAGAGAGGCAAAGAGCCGCCGTAAGACAGGCGTTTTCAAGGGCGGCGAGGATAAGCTCTTCAAGCAGTTCGACGATGAGCTTAGACTCATAGATTTCATGAGGACTTATCATCCCGTAACGCCGACTCCTCTGCCGACAGACAGACAGCTTGACGCAGTATTTGCCATGATGGGCAAGCATACGGACGAAGAGCGCAACTTCAACTGCCACGCCTGCGGATACTCCTCGTGTCACGATATGGCAACGGCGATCTGCCGCGGCCTCAACAATGTCGATAACTGTATCGTACACGCAAAGTCCGTTCTTACCGCGCGTCACAGCGAGCTTACCGCTCAGCATGAGCTCCTGACCGAGATCACGAATGACTGCTTTGAGCTCTCCTCAAGACTCAGGGAAGATCTCGGCAACATTAACGATAATATGCGCGTTATCGGCGATTCCACAAACAAGACAAGTGAGAGAGCTGGCGAGGTCAACGAGCTCCTTACAAGTGTTATCCAGTTCTGCGACGAAAACAAGACAATGAACGCTTCCGCGGTGGAACAGCTTGCGGAGATACTCCGTATGACACAGGATGCGTTCAAGTCGCTCGACGACAATGTCAATGTGACAAATGAGAGCTCGGAGGTCATAGGAAAATCTGTTTCTGAGATCAATGCTCTCGTCGAGAAGATAAACGACAATCTGCGCAAGGCTGAAAGAAAGAGATCCTGAGACAATACAGCCGCTCATCCATTTTCAGAAAAGGTTGGGCGGCTGCTTTCAAGCGCGGTGATGATCCGTGCGCGGCGGGATATCATTTGTTTTTGGGCAGAATTTACGATATTTCCGCATTTTTTCTGTACATCATTCATAGTGCTGTGCTGTTGACATATTTGTAAAAAATTGGTATAATGAGTTAGATGATTTTATATGATAATGAACAAAACATGAGGTGGTGGGATATATGCTGTGCCAGAACTGTCAGGCGAAGCTGCCGATCGGCAAGGTGCTTTGTCCTGAGTGTAAACACCTCAATCCCTACAATATCGTAGTATACAGCAATACGAAGGCAGTTCAGACCGCCCTCAGAAAAATGATCGACGAGCAGTACGAACGCATCGGCGATAACAGACAGTTTGTCGCGGTCATGTATGATTACCTGCCGGATTACGATATGGAGCGAAAACTGCTTAAGAAAGCTGTTGAAGCGGGTTTCCTTGACGAGATGTTCATGGCGGTCGATAAAAAATCGGCTTTTAAGAGCATGAAAAGCAAGCTTATCAAGGAAGCTGGTTTCATGAGGTATGACGCGGAGTTCGTGCTCGCCTGTTTCGGACATATGTTCGGGTTTGCGTATGTTTCTCCGTTTATCGAGTATGACGCACCGCCGAAACAGGACGAGGCGGCAGAGAAAATTGTTGCAGCCCATGAGATCCGGCCGAAGATCTTCGGAAAGTTCGATGCGTTCAGATACGCTCTTTCGGGAAGGATAACGGTCAAGGAGGGTTATACCGGGATCGCGGGGTACTGCTTTGAGAATTACGGCCTGATGAAGGAGATATCGCTCCCGGAGACAATAAGCTCTATCGGCGAATACGCTTTTTCGGACTGTAAGAGCCTTGAAAGCATCGTTGTACCCGGGTTGGTGAGAAAGCTTGAAAAGGGCGTGTTCAGCGCCTGTCTCGGACTTAAAAAAGCGTCGCTTCCGGAGGGGCTCCTCTCGATAGGCGACAACTGCTTCTTCTGCTGCACTTCGCTGAAAACTCTGAGGATCCCCGACAGTGTCAGCAGTATCGGAGAGAACGCGTTCTCGGGCTGTGCTTCGCTCGAAAAGCTCATAGTACCGAAGAATGTGAAGTTTATAGACAGCAACGCGTTTGCGTATTGCGGCAAAATGACCGTGATATGCACGGAAAACTCTTTTGTGCATAAGTATTGTATGCAGAATGAAATAAAATACCGCACTCTTCCCGTAGGAGTAACCCTTCCGGGCGGAGACGGATCGGAGGACGAGCCGGATGAAAGAGCTTAGTATCGGACAGCAGGTCGAGCTGGAATACGGAGACAAGGCCACGGTCACCGGAATAATCGGAAGCGGCGGTCAGGGTACCGTCTACATGGTGGAGTACAACGGGAAAAAGTGGGCACTCAAGTGGTATGATGTCTCGAAAATGAAGGATCCCGCACAGTTCCGCGGGAACATCAAAAGAAATATCGCCGACGGTGCGCCGAGCAACAAATTCCTGTGGCCGCAGTATCTGACCAAGGAGACCGGAGACGGCACTTTCGGGTATCTTATGGATCTGAAGCCCGACAGCTTCGATGCCTTTACGGATATCCTGAATACCTACAAGCTTAAGATAGATCCGCTTACCGGACAGGCGGTAAGGCACCCGGTAAGGTTCACGAATCTGAGATCCATGATAACTGCGGCTATCAATATTTCCAACGCTTTCAGACAGCTTCACAGAGTTGGCAAGAGCTATCAGGATCTTAACGACGGCGGTTTCTTCATAAATGTCGATACCGGCGCCGTGCTGGTCTGCGACTGTGACAATATCGCCCCGGACGGCTCAAACTTCGGGATCGGCGGCAAGCCGGGATATATGGCTCCCGAGATAGTTCGCGGAGTTGCAAAGCCGGACGTTCAGACGGATAAATACTCACTTGCGGTCGTGCTGTTCAAGCTTCTGTTCAGAGGCGATCCGCTTGAGGGGCAGAAGGTGGTCAGGGATGTATGTCTGACCGAGGCTGCGGAGCTCAGGCACTACGGAGCAGACGCAGTGTTCGTGTACGATCCCGACAACGATTCAAACAGACCCGTAAGGGGTATTCACGACAACGTGATAAAGCTCTGGAAGATGTATCCCGATTACATCAAGGACGCGTTCATAAGGTCATTTACCGCCGGTCTTACCGATACAAACAAGAGAATAATAGAGAACGAATGGCAGAAGATGTTTATACGGCTGAGATCCGAGATCATTTTCTGTTCATGCGGAAGGACCAACTACACCAATATGTTTGAAATGGAAGACAGGCTTACCTACAAATGCCCGAAATGCGGTATGACATTCGCCACGATAAAGTTTTCCGACAAGGATTACAGAGTGCCTCTGTATATTGGTTCGAGGTTCTATCAATGCGAGATCGACCCCGATTCCGAGGATTACACGTCGGTGGCGGGAGAGCTTGTCGAGAACAAGCTCAAACCCGGGGTTCTGGGTCTGAGGAACTGTTCCGAACAGACATGGGATGTTCGTATGCCGGACGGTGAATTCCATAAGGTATCACCCGGAAAAGGATGCCCTATCTGGCAGGGGCTTGAGATCAATTTCGGTAAAGTTACCGTCAAGATCTGAGATCTTTCTATAAAAAACTGCGAAAGGACGCTTTAAGTATGAGTAAAAAGAACGAGGCTTTCGGAGAGGACGCTGTAAAGGAAGAGAAGACCAGGAATATACCGGTCGCTGATGAGGGTTCCGATCCCTTTGATTTTGATGACGATCCGCTGGGCGCTACGGGTGTGTCAAGGAAGAGTCTTGTGATCTTCTTTGTGATAGACACATCGGGAAGCATGAAGGGTACCAAGATCGGTGAGCTCAACACCGTTATGGAAGAGCTTATCCCTGAGATCAGACGTGTCGGTGAAGCGGATACCGAGGTAAAGATCGCGGTACTTACCTTCTCCACGGATTTCAAATGGATGTATTCGGAGCCTATACCTATCGAGGAATTTGAATGGGTAAGACTGAACGCTTCGGGCGTTACGAGCATGGGAGCCGCTTTCAAAGAGCTTTCCGCAAGAATGTCAAGAAACAGCTTCTTAAGTTCGCCGTCGCTGTCGTTTGCGCCTGTTATATTCCTTATGACGGACGGATATCCCTCCGACGATTACGAGGAAGGGCTTAAGGCTCTTTCTGTGAACAGCTGGTATAAATTCGGACTTAAGGCTGCGCTCGGTATCGGTAAGGAAGCAAACGACGATATGCTCGCGGAGTTTACCGGAAGCCCGGACACCGTTGTTCATGCTTACTCCGGCAATCAGCTCGCACAGATGATAAAGATCGTAGCCGTAACTGCTTCACAGATAGGAAGTAAGTCCATGACGCTTGCCGATCAGGCGGAATCCGAGCTCAGCGATGAGGACGTTTATGCGTCCAAGCAGAAGATGCTTGGACAGCAGATACAGAATCTTGTGACCCAGAACGGATCCGACAATACGGATTTCGACGAGGGCTGGTAATGATCTCTGCCCGGCGGTCGGGCGGAAAACGTTTTTGTAATTCTTTTAATTGAGTGGTGAAAGGTCATGCTGGACGGCTTCAGTTATTCCGTTATGGGTGCAAGCCATGAGAAAAGAGGCATAGTTTGTCAGGATGCCTCGGCATACAGGATAGGGAACGGATTTGCGGCGGCTGTCGTCGCGGACGGTCACGGCGGCAAGAAATACTTCCGAAGCAATGTGGGTTCACAGTGCGCGGTTGAAGCCGCTTTGGAAACGGTCGAGCATTTCTATTCCGATCCCGATGAATTCGATCTGCGGTTCAAGGCAGATCACAAAAGGATCATCAAGCGTATCGAGAAATATGCTATCATGCTCTGGAACGAGAAGATAATAAAGCATTTTGACTCGACCCCGCTTACTTCCGAGGAGCTCAACAGGTTCTCCTATGAGGAGTTCGGGGAGATACCGCCTGAGTCATACTACGGTACGACCATGGTGTGCGCAGTTATCGCAAGAGGTTATTCATGGGGCTTTCAGATAGGCGACGGAAGTCTCGTGGCGGTGTTTGACGACGGTGAGACATCTATGATAATGGACTATGAGGAGTCAAACCCGGCGAATATCACTTCGTCGATGTGTAATGCCAACGCTTCCGATATGTTCGATTCGTTCTACAAAGAAAAGAGCCCGGTCGCGATCATGGTCTCTACCGACGGACTTTATACCTCCTTCGGCAGTGACTTTGATTTTCTCGATTACCATACGATCATCGCGGGTCAGCTCGCAAATCCGGAAGCTTTTCTCGATTCGCTCAAGAACAATATGAAAAAACGTTCTCATTACGGTACCGAGGATGATATTTCCGTATCCTGCGTGTATGATAAAGAGCTTGCGGTATCGTGTCAGGAGGCCATAAAGAACAAGGTCGCGGAAAACAAGCGCCTTGCGGCCGAGCGTAAAGCAAAATTGCTGAATAAATGATATATGGCAGGTGTAGTAATGGATAACAGTAAAATATACAGCACCGCAAAAGAGCTTGCGGAGAAGGTGAGCCGCGAAAAGCCCTGCTACGCCGGACTTGAAACAGCGGTCTTGATAAGCGATAAGGGGACATTTCTCGGTGTTACCGGCATCAATGTCGCTGACGGAAGGATAGTTGATGTTCCCGCCGATATTGCCGCCTTTATGAACATGAGAAACTCCGGCGGACGTACCGCGCTCGGGCTTGCGGTTATAAAGCTCGCAGACATGAGCTTTGTGCAGCCCTCGGAAGAGGCTCTTGAGCTTATGTTCCGTACCAATACCGAGAATGACGGCTGCCTCGTATGTCTCGGAAAAGACGAAAGCAAGCTTTTGTCGGCGCTCAGGCTCGGAGCGGACAGCGATTCGATGATGGATGGCTTCGACTTTGACGATGCCGGCGACAGACCCGCCGCTCACTCACCCGCGGCAGACAGCAGCAGAAAATACGCGGCAGCCAATACTACCGCAAATGTTATAAGCGGCGTTGCTGTCGATGAGAGCAATCCGTTCTATGAGAAGACCGCCGATGTCGCTTCCCCGGAGGAGACTCTTTCGGTCATGAGTGAGGAACAGAAGGAAGACGCTCTGAAAAATATGACCGGCGCGCCCGACCTTACAACAGAGGAGCTTTTAAAACAGGCGAAAAAGCGCAAGGGCGTCGCAAAATCAAACTTTTTGTTCAGAAAAAAGCACAAGGAAGGATAAAACGGGAATGGGTGGCTTTGTCGGCTTATTCAGTGTATCCCGGAGTATAATATTATAGAGGATCTCAAAAAACTCTGTTTGAGAGAAAAGGAGCTTTCAGAGGTATCCTGTACTAAAATCTTGATCATGGAGGAATCACAATGGCATTCATGTTGTACAGCATTGATGACGCTGTCGATTGTAAATATATAGTCATCAAATCTATGAGAGAACAGGCAAAGATGGGTACGCTTATCCATATTATGGACGCTCACGAATCATCTGACGGCATAACGGTAAAGTATCGTGTGACCAAGACCCAGCAGGATTTTACTATCAAATTTGATACTATAAAGCAGTTCTGCAACTGGTGTATGCCGAGTACATTCCTTGCTAAATACTACGATAAGCTTTCGACAAGGGATATAATAAGGTATATCAAGATCGAGAAGAGAGGCTTTTGGTCATTCTATTTCCCGATCATTCTGTTCGTTCTTGTCGCGGTATGGCTGGTCGCGCTGCTTGTATTGAAGGATATGACCGGAGTGTTGCTTGGAATAATTATAGGCTCGGTGCTTTCGGTAATAGCGGTAGTCGGGGTGTTCCTGATAAGCCATTTTTCCAAGTCTCATATGATAGAAAGCTTGTACAGGAAAGTAAGCTGAATTCAGGACAGCCTATAATCAGGATAGTCGGAGCGGTACATTGATAATGTATCGCTCTGTTGTTTACAGATCATTATTGAGTTTACAGTTTACAGTTTACAGGTTACAGTTGTGGTGTCCGCTGCGCGGACATATTTGAATCGTGACGAAGCACGAAAGTATGTGCGTCGGAAGATGATCGTTTGTAGTTGTTTAATTTCTTTAAGTTTTGTCACAATTCTGATAAGCGGCTAAGCCGCCTCCAAAACTGTGACCTGTAAACTGTAAACTAAAAAAGCGGCGCAGCCGCCACAACAACTGTAAACTGTTACCTGTAACCTGTAACCTGTAAACTGATAAATCGTTTGCAGAGACAGAGCGGAATTTTCAGTATTACATAGAAGGAAACGATCGTAATGCCGTTCAGAATAGTAAGAAATGATATAACAAAGATAAAAGCCGACGCGATAGTCAACACCGCCAATCCCAGGCCGATCATCGGCGGCGGGACAGATACCGCGGTTTATAACGCCGCGGGTGCCGATGAAATGCTTGCCGAGCGCAAAAAGAGAGGGAATATCGCGGTAGGCGACGCGGCATACACGCCTGCGTTCGGGCTTGACGCGAAATATGTGATACACACGGTCGGTCCGTACTGGCGGGACGGCGGATACGGCGAGAAAGAGCTGCTCCGCTCATGCTATGGTAAGTCGCTGGAGCTTGCGGATAAGCTCGGCTGCAAGAGTATCGCGTTCCCGCTTATCTCAACGGGAGTGTACAAATTCCCGAAGGGTGAGGCTCTGCACATAGCGCTGTCGGTGATACAGGAATTTCTGCTCACGCACGATATGGACGTGACTATCGCCGTGTTCGACAAGGGCTCGTTCGAGATGTCGGGAAAGCTGTTCGCGGGGATAGACGAGTACATCGATGAGCACTATGTTGCCGACGCTATCGACAGCGAATATAGCAACGACAGAATGCGGCGGCGGGTCCGCGGGAATGAACGCGAGCGTATTATTATACAGCGTCAGGCGGGCACTGACCTTGACGACAGGCTTGAAAGCTCGTCCGAGACATTCACGGAAATGCTTATGCGGCTGATAAGAGAGCGCGACATTCCCAATCCCGACGTGTATAAGAAAGCTAACATTGACCGGAAGCTTTTCTCGGCGATACAGTGTAAGAAGGACTATCAGCCGAAGAAAAAGACCGCGCTTTCGCTCGCTGTTGCTTTGGAGCTTGATATGCCGACGACCCGGGAGCTTCTTGCGAAAGCCGGATATGCGCTGTCACCGTCTGACAAGTCGGATATTATCGTGTCCTACTTTATCGAAAACAGGCGATACAGCATTATGGAGCTAAATGAAGCGCTTTTCGACCATGATCTGTCAACGCTGTAAAAATGTCTTTTCCGAAACGACCTTAATGCGTCGGGTTTGTGATATAATGCAATTGTAAGAACAAACCAAACACAACAAGGAGGAAAAAGGTATGTACGGAGCAATTTCAGGCGATATGATCGGCGCACCCTATGAGTTCGACAGGGGCAATAAGACAAAGGATTTCCCGCTTTTCGGCGAGGAGTCGCACTTCACCGACGACAGCGTAATGACGATAGCGGTGGCGGAGGCTCTGCTTGATAGCCGCGATAAGTCCGGCGACGAGATCAGAGCGGCGGTCGTGAAGTCCATGCAGAAGTGGGGCAAACGCTATCCCAATGCGGGGTACGGCTGTATGTTCTATAATTGGCTGCGGAAGAAATCTCCGAAGCCTTACGGAAGCTTCGGCAACGGTTCGGCAATGAGAGTTTCGCCGGTAGGCTGGATGTACGACTCGCTCGGACGCACACGAGAGGTCGCGCGGCTGACTGCGGAAGTGACACACGACCACCCCGAGGGGATAAAAGGCGCGGAAGCTGTCGCAAGCGCGATATTCCTTGCACGCACCGGCAGCACAAAGGACGAAATTAAGAATTACATCATCAACGAATTTGGCTACGATCTTTCGCGCACCTGCGACGAGATACGCCCCGACTATCATCACGTCGAGACTTGTCAGGAGACCGTTCCCGAAGCGCTGACTGCGTTCTTCGAGGGCGAGGATTTTGAAGATGTGATACGCACAGCCGTTTCTCTCGGCGGCGACTGCGACACCCTCACCTGCATAGCGGGAAGCATCGCGGAGGCATTCTACGGCGTTCCGGCGATACTTGAGGCGGAGTGCAGGGCGCGGCTTCCAGAGGATATGCGCGAGGTTGTCGAACGCTTTGACTGTGAGGTACGCGGAAGAGAACAGGGATCAATGCCAGACCCGTTTCTTACGGGAAACGAAATAATAGAGTATGCTATATCGAACTTCAAGAACGAAGCTACCACCCCGAGAATGGACGCGCTGTTCGCCGCGATACGCATAAGAATGCGGCAGGACGGACATTTTATGATACCCGTTATCCCGCCGAAGTCATTTGTGGACCTGTTTGACCCCGAACACATGAAATGCGGCGATATTGTTCAAAGCGAGGAAGAACAGCACTTTACGCTCTGTCACATCGATACCGCTGACGGGAAGCGCTGGAATGTAGCTTTTACATCACAGGCAGAGTATGAGAAGGGCGAGTCTGCTTCAATCATCTCCCACTTCATAGACAGCTTCCTCGGGTCATTTGTTGACGATGAAACGGGCATAGCGGGAGTTGTCCTCAATCCCTGGGATAAACCCGTATTTCTCACAAAGGAGATAATAAAGATCATCATGGAAGACAAGGTAAGAGCAAACAACATTCAGTTCGATATCGGCGATATCACACGGCTTGACGTGGACGCGATAGTAAACGCCGCCAACAATACGCTGCTCGGAGGCGGCGGAGTTGACGGTGCGATACACCGCGCCGCCGGTCCGGAGCTTCTTGCGGAGTGCCGTACCCTCGGCGGATGCAAGACGGGCGAGGCGAAGATAACACGCGGGTATAAGCTCACGGCAAGCTGTGTTATCCACACTGTAGGGCCGATATACAGCGGCAGCCCGGATGACCGGAAGATGCTGTATTCCTGCTACCGCAGCTCGCTGGAGCTCGCAAAGCAGAATCAACTGCACAGCATAGCGTTTCCCGCGATATCGACGGGAGTGTATGGCTACCCGAAGGACGAGGCAGCAAGAGTGGCGCTTAAAGCGATAGCGGACTGGTTCGGGGAGAACAAGGATTACGGTATGACGGTGGTTATGAGCTGTTTTGATAAGGAGACGTATGACGCGTATCAGAACGTGTGATGAACAGGGACGACGTTTGCATTCTGTTATTCATTTCAGGCGTATCGTTATAAGCGGCTGAGAGACCCGGGTGACAATGATCTTTCGCTTTTCACAGAAAAGATAATTTGTTCACTGTAATCGTAGCTTTATTGTTCCGGACAAATGTCGTGTCGGTAAAGGAGTTATATTTTATGAAAAAGAAAATACCTGTTCTTATGGCAGCGCTTATTCTGACAGCGGCGATGTTCTGTTTGTCCGTTTCCGCCTTTGACGCTAACGACTACGACTATAGCAGCGGTGGGGGCGGCTACTCATACAGTTACAGCAGTGACGATTTCGACGGGGGCGGAGATCTGACATCTTTGCTTCTCGCTATCGTGGTCGTAGCAATAATGTGCGTTTACTGGACGATCAAGGGAAAGATCGAAAAACACCGTAATAAGAAAAAGCCGAAGACGCCCACGACTCCTCAGCAGCCCGTTATTCAGCAGACAAAGGTCGTTCCTGCGAACAACGGCGAGGGGATCAGTGTTCCGATACCGAACAGGACTGTCGATATACGGGATATCCTGAGACAGTCGGAGCCGGGATTCTCCGAGCAGACTTTCCTTGGGGATGCGGTAAAGTATTTTTCGGATATACGCGGTGCGATCTGTGCTAAGAATGTGGAAATGCTGCGCCCGGTCGTTACGCCGGAAATGCTCGGATACCTCGGAAGTCAGACGCGGATGCTCTGCGACAGGCACCTTACCGAGCACTGTGATGATCTTACAGTCACAAACGCGTATCTCACAAGTCTTGTGCGCGACGGCAGCAACGAGTTTCTGACCGTTTGTATCGGTGCACAGTTTGCGCGTTATCTGACCGACGATACCACAGGAATGATCGTTGAGGGAAGTGCAGGTAATATTTACAGCTATCGCTGGCTGATGACATTCTCGCGCCCGACCGGTGATATTACCGGCAGTACCGGGGAATGTCCGCACTGCGGCGCGCCGATCGTTACCGGAGCTGAGAAGTGCGGATACTGCGGATGTCCTGTCGGGGTGAACAGCAGAGAATGGCTGATATGCAATCTTGATACAGTGCACGACAGCACGACGGACCGTGGAATAAGGATATAAGATAATAAATCCGGGGAAAAGACAGGATGTTGTACAACAGTACTTGAAATGCCGCAGGGACGCGGCGAAAAACATCCTATCTGATCCCTTCAACAGTTTTTTAAACAGAGTAAAAATTTTTGAAAAAGCACTTGATTTTTTGAGATAAGTGTGATATAATATATAAGTCGTACGGGCTCGTAGCTCAGCTGGGAGAGCGCCGCGTTCGCAACGCGGAGGTCAAGGGTTCGATCCCCTCCGGGTCCACCATAGCAAATCCGCTCAGGCAGAGGCTTGAGCGGATTTTGATTTAGTACAGCTAATTAAAAATTTAACCCCATTTTGAGATTTTGTACACAATTTGTACACAGTAAATCCCGCGAGCCCTTTATTTATCGCGCTTTGAGGCAATTTATCGTAATAAAGTGCATTTTTTGAGATGAATTTTTGAAAGATTACAGCCAATGAGGTTTCAAATCAACAGATTATTTTTATACTATTCGTATATTCTTTGAATCATCTGAAACAAAAAGCACGACAGACTAAATGGTCTGCCGTGCCGATCCGGAATTATGCGATATCATTTTTGAACGGTAGCTTTTTTGCCCTCTTTGACGCTTTATGCGGCGAGAGAACGACATTTATCGCTTCTGCCGCTGCCGCATTTGCAGACTGTATAGCATGAATGTAAATATTACTCGTTGTTGAAGCGGAAGCATGTCCTAATCTCGCCGATACTGTGTTTATAGATACTCCGCATGCGATTAAGAGCGTAGCATGGGTGTGCCGCAGGCTGTGTATTGAAATTTGCGGGAGATCGTTCTTCCGTATAAACTTATAGAACCAGCCGGAAAGCGTATCCGGACATATCGGCGAACCGTCAAGCCGGGTCACAATGCGTTCTCTGCCTTTCCATCTGTCCCCGAGAAGCTCTGCCTGCTCCGACTGCCACGCCCGATAATCATTCAGTATGTCGATCAGATCATCGGACATATTTATGACGCGAGCCGAGTTGTATGTTTTGAGACTGTCCGTAAATGTTCCCTTTTCCGGGATATACAACGAACTGCGGTTTATTGACATTATCCGCTTGTTGAAGTCGATGTCCGACCACTCCAGGCCACAAACCTCACCCCGGCGAAGCCCTGTATAAAGCATGATGTATATTGCGATCGCGTATCTGTACGGTTCATGCGAAAGCGCGTCCATAACCGCCGCCGCGCCGTCCTCGTCAAGATAACGGCTTTCCTTGTGGATTATCCTCGGCGGCTTGGCACGCTCGCACGGGTTTTCTGACAGGAACTCCCATTCGACCGCCGTTGAAAACATTGACGAGAGAATCACCTGATAATACTGAATAGTACGGCTTGCGAGCCGCTTTCCTTCAGTAACACACTTAAACAGACTGTCCACGGGCTTTCCAAGGTAATTCGCAATTTTCTGAGCGCTCTTATCAGAGATGTTCCTGTTATGTAATGTGCTTTCAACTACTGAATGGCATACTCCGGCAGCCTTTGCAAACTGCGGTTGGGTCATTCCGGATTTCTTGATAAGGGCGACGACTGTATCCCGTCCCTTGTACTTACTGTCGCAGCGCACACCCTCTTCCGACAGGCTGTTGTAAAACTCTGTGAGCTGATAAGGTCTTATTGCTTTCAGCTTCATGTTGCCGAATACCGGCATTATGCGCTTCATCAGCTCATTGTAGCGGCTGAGGCTGGTAGCCCGGAGCTGCTTTTCGGCATATTCTTTGAACCACTTCTCCGCAAAATCCCTGAAGCGTATGCCGGAGTCGATGACCTGACCATTCAGGCAGCGTTCCTCGAATTCGATCGCGGTCTTGTTCACAAGTCGCTCAACCTCGCGAGCCGGAAGATCTGCCGGGGGTTTGTAGGTCATGGACTTTGATATTCGTTTACCATTTCCGTCTATACCGCAGGACACACGAATCGTATAGGAATTGCCGCGCTTATTGATATTTGCCATATTTTCCCGTCCTTTCTTGAAATATAATTTAGCGCTTTAAAGTATAACTCTAAATTTAGTATTTGTCAAGTAGTTTTTCAAAAATATATTTAGGTCAATTGAAAAGTTAAATGCAACACTTGACTCAAAAATGTTGCAATAAGGTTTGCAAAAACAAAGCAAAAATCGCGCTTGCTGTTGCAATAACCTTTGCACACAAAAATTAGCGTTTATGCCGCGAAAGCTATTGACAATGAGGAGAAAATGTGGTAGGCTGGAAGCAAGGCAGCATACGCCTTTAGGCGGGTGCTGCCGTGGCTGCCAGAATACCACGTTTTCAGAGGCTCATTGTCAATAGACCGTGGAATAAATGCGGTCGGATTTTGAATCATAAAATAGGGTGTTGCATTAAATTTTACACATAAAAATGCTATGCCCTGTTTGCTATACCATTTTTAGGCTGTTTTCGGTGGATTCTTCAATAAATTCACCGTTTTGGAACCCGAAAACGTCCATTTTTATGGTTTATGATTGCAAAAATATCGAAAGTGTTGCATTTACTTTTGCATTTGACCAAAAATATATTTATAATAGTATATGTATAAAGGACGATTTATCGTCCCCTGTATTATCCTGCAGGCTTGTCCCCAGCAGGAATCTCCCCGAACACCGCCTTGTACAGAGCCTGCTCGTCGATCAGATACTTCTTGCCCGCCATAAAGCACGGGAGCTGACCGGACTTGCACATCTGACGGATACGGTACTCGGTGAGACCCTCGATAAGTTTTGCTGCTTCTTTAATTGTTAAAATTCTTCTCATAGTGTTTTCCTCCATGAAATTTCATTGTTTGGTTTATTGTTATCTGCGCTGACCTTTCTTTTTCTGGGTTAAGGTCTGCTGTTTTTGAGCTTCTTCCTGTTTACCCTTTTCCGCGATCATAAGCCGCGAGATATAGTCGCCGGAGGATATATCCCGGTATGTGTTGGCGATATCCGAATAGACTTCGTACTGCTTCTTGGCGCTCTCAAAGGCTTTCCGCAGCTCCGATAACCGTGTGGCCTGTTCGGCTTTTGCCTTTTTCAGCCGGTTGAGGTCGGAGCGGTCATGAATACCGTTGTTCAAAGCCGTTCGCCTGCATAGGTTGAGCATAACTTCTTCCGTCTCAGAGCGGTTAGTCTTATTGAGAAGTCCAAAGTATTGCTCCGCCTGAGATATGATACCTTCCAGTCGGGAATGTTCTGTGGTAAGCGCGTTAATCTCTTTCATCGCGCTCTCATATTCTTCTTTCAGCTGCGTCATTTTCCCTTCGAGCTCATCAATGGAACTAATGTTATCGCGGTTCAGAATTGATAGCTGCGCGGAGACGATATACACATCACGATCGTTGTTTGGGAGATATGGCAAGTCAGGATTACGCGGGCGCGGTATCTTTTTCTTGTCGGTTATAAGGATATGGAGCCTTTCAATAGTGCTCACATATAGCGACTGTATCGGCGAAAGAGCTTGTCCGGAGCTGTGCAGAAGTGCGTTACCCAAGTCGTCCCGCCACAGTATGCGAGAGCGCAGATTATCCTCGGTGTAGTCCTTACCGAGCGTTTTCAAGCGGACAAATCTTTGCTGACCCTCGGCGCGGATAGATGTGTACTTTCCGTGCCTGATCTCGTAACCCCGTGTTGTAAGCTCTGCAAACAGTTCATCTATGTCTTTGACCGAGGGTATCAGGGAGTCGATCGCGGCACATATCTGCTGTTTCCACGAAGTACCCCGGCGGCGGTGCTCCCATTCGTTGTACTTGATTCCTTTGCCCCCTTTCCGGCGTTCAAGGGGCTTGATGCCGAATGCTTGACAGACCCTATCCGAATACTCGCGCGCGTGCTCGCGGCTGTTCCAGTTATCATAGTATTTACGCCCGGAAACTGAATAGCTGTTGATTACGATATGGCTATGTACGTGAGCCTTGTCGCAATGGGTAGCAATAACGACTTGGACATCATCTCCGAAGGTTTTGCGGACAAACGCTTTTGCTATCCGGTGTGCCTGCTCGGGAGTTATGTTCTCATCGGGCGAAAATGATTGTATGTAATGAATTGCCTTCACGCGGTTCTTTCCAGATTGCCGGAGGGGTTCATCATAGCTCTTGCCGGAGTAATGCTCGTAAATCATCTTCATTGCAAGGTATGCTGCGTCCGCGTCGCACAAGCAATTCAATGAGGCTGTATAAAGCAGATCTTCCGTCTTGTCCGGATTCAGCACATATCTCAAACAGCGATTGACGGACGAGTGGACGCAAATTGATTTAAGTATTGGCATAGCTGCTAGAACGCTCCTTTCGCATTTTAATTTCGCTTCAAATAAATATCCTGTCATCCAAATCTGTCAAAACGGCTCGCCTTACTACGATCTCCCATTCATTGGCGCTGAACATGACCTCTTTTCGCCTTGTGCATTTCATTCTTTTCATAACTGACCTCCAAAGTTTATATCTCGGTTTCAGATGGTAGCCTGAGTGCATGGCGCGACAGTGAGGGCTCGGGTTCCCTTACTGCGTTTTCTCGGTGCTGACCGGAAAACGAGCGCTGTTTTGAGAAAAATACCGGTATTTTTCTCTGCTTGCTAACATAAGCTGTTTTCATACCCTTATTTTTCGGGCATTTCCGGCGTGTATGCGCTTTCCTTCACCGTGCGCGGCAACTGTACGCGTTGGCATTTGTCGGATCACGGCAACGGGCTATAAGTCTTATGCTCATGTTCGTTCGCTCCTTTCACGTATCATCATTATCAGAATAATTCCGAGCAGTGTAGCGGGTATTCATTTCCGAATTATCCTTTTCATAGTTATAGGGGTCGAGCGAGCAATTTTGGCTACACCTTTTTGCAACTTTGTTGAATGTCACCAAAAGAAAATGAGTTACTTAGTAATATTGCACATGAAATCATGCCGGGCAGAATTACAAAAGCATATTCACTTACGGTCATACGCAGGATAGGAAATAATTGCTGCTAAACTTGCATCGATGCGAGGTAAAGGTACCACATCACGAATATTTGCTCACATAGGTATTTATCATAAGCCGCCATGTTTTAAGAAAGCAAATCGAAATCTCGGCAGATGTGACCGGAAAGAATGGATTGTTAATCCTGAATTCGATTAGTATTCAGTATGACGTCTCATATCATAATTGGCAGACAGTTTCTAGGGTCAAGGGAACACACTCCGGCATTATAACAGTTGCGTGTGCCGACACCAGGCTAAGATAAAAATATCCCCGGCAAGCGGTCTGATTTACTGCCTGCCGGGGGATATTATGATAAAGTATTGATTTTTTACCGGATATGTGGTACAATGTTCTTGCGACATAATTCTATAGTTTTCTATTTGCTTGGGCGCGCCTTTATTATCGGTAAAGGTGCGGCTCGTATTTCGTATGCCCGAGTGGATAGGAAATAGAATTGTGTCGCAGCAATGAGTCCGCATTTTTGCAGGTGCGCGGCTCCGGCTGCGCACTTTTTGTTATAAGGGGTACACGAAATGAAAGAAGAGGTAATCTGCGCTGTTTTGTCGGTTCCGGTCGAAAAGCTGCCGCATAAATTCAACGAAGTTGAGGAAAGCGTCATATTTATGAAAACAAAGCTGGCGTCGATCTTTCAGCAGGCTGCCGCAGATACTGAGCTTACGGTAATGACCAACGGAGAGTTCGGCGTTCCGCTCTGGTGTCTGGAGATTGCAAGAACTTCGATAGGGCTGGGGCATTCCATAAAGACAGCAATAGTTGTTCCGTGTGATGAGCAGGACGAATGCTGGGCGGAGGAATGGCGCGACCGCTACTATACAGCTATTGAATATGCGAGCTGCGCTCCGGCACTTCCCCCTGAATACATAGAGATCTGCCGTACCACAGAGGACTATTATGATTTTGCAGACCGGTACATGATCGACAGTAGTGATTTTGTGATCGCTGTGACTGCCGGCGGCGATGAGCCAGACGGTGTGGAGTATGCCAGACGCAAGGGCAAGCAGATCGTGTACTTTGACGCGGAGACGCTAAAGATTACATAGTAATAGTCAATTATCTAATCTTATTGTTTATTCTTATATGAGCCCTGTCCATTGGCAGGACTCTTCATTTTTTATTGTCTGGCGCTTGCATTTGTAACCGTAATGTGATATAATATAACATGAGTAAGTATAGGCTTCTATATTCTGCCATGGGTTATTGATTCAACAAAAAAGAATGGTATATTTCAGGGAGGCTTGAAATGGTAGATTTAAATACTTTTTCACAATGGATGTCTGAAAATACTAAATTATCGGATTCGTCCATATATAAGTATTCAAGAGCCGTGGTAAATGTTTCAAAAGAGATGAATGCTTGTGGTGTTATATCAGATGATATATTAAGTATGGGTATAATATCTCTGGATATTGCAATTAAGAGTATCCTTGGTTCTTCTGAATTTATTGCCAAAGATAAAAAAGGAAACAGGATGTATAGTATTGCACTAAAGCAGTACCGCTGTTTCATATCCGGATTAGATACTGAGCAGCGTAATGCCAATGCTTTTGATGTTGATACTATGATAGAATCTAATATTACCGATACCGAGCGCGAATCGATCATTAAGTCAAGGATTGGGCAAGGTGTTTTCAGAGATAAACTGATCAAAAAGTATAGCGGGAAATGTCTAATTACAGGATTAACGATCAACAAATGCCTTATAGCAAGTCATATAAAACCCTGGGCGGTTTGCAATAATGATGAGAGGCTTAGCGAAGAAAACGGTTTATTATTAAGCGCTACATATGATCGATTGTTTGATAGTGGCCTTATTTCTTTTAATAATACCGGCAAAATTGTTATATCAACATTTATTGATGATACAAACCGAAAGATACTGAACATCACTCCAGACATCAAAATTAATATAATTCCCGGTGTCGAACTGACACATAATCTAGAATACCACAGAGATGTTGTGTTTGTAAAATAACTTTTTTACATCTGAAGAATTGCAGCCGTATTGACTTGCATTCATGTGGTATAGGACATATTTAGTATGGAGTCTAAAAATGGACAATAATACAATAAAAGAAAACTTCGACAATATAATAAACAGCTTGTCGACACTTATTGAAAAGCAAAGACAAATTGCCCATAATGCCATTGACATGGATGATTGGGAAAAAGCTCAAACAATACTAATTGAAGCCAATAAAAACATTTCGGCTTTAAGTACTATTAGAAACAAGGTTATTACAATTCGTGACGAGTCTCTTAGTATTGATTTAATATCTAATTATCAGCTGTGTCCTGAGCTTGACAATAACATAAAAGAAGAAAATAATACTGCGCCTGTTCCCGTAACGGAAAATACTGCCACTACTAGTTCAAATATAAATATTAATGAGCAAATGGTAGTGCCGGATTTTTATGAAATATTAAATGATATTGAAGAAAAGCATATTTCTTTCAATCTGTACGGAAATACATATAATGAGATTAATCTTGTTAATTCTCTAATGAGGATCTCTACGATATTCTATGACATAAATCAACAAGCCTTTGGCATGGTTATAGACTCTCCAACTTTATTAAACGATGGTATGATATATATATCCTCAAAGCAAATTAATTCTCGATATAGAAAACTGTTTGATAAAGACTTATTTTTGTTTGATAAAATTAGCGATGATACAGTCCTCGAAATAATTTCTTTGCTAATAAAAATATATGGCGTTAATTGGTCTGATCTTAATTTACGAGTGGATGGACGGCAAATAAATATCGTTTATGACGATGCCACAAATAATGAGGGATCTGAGATTACTACAGAAGATAAATATCACAATCCTGACAAAACTGACTTGGTTGATGAGTTGGAGCAATTAATTATAAAATACCCGTTTTCAATGTCGATTATAAGTGTCGATGAAACATTCGGAAAAGAGTTCACATTTAGTGAACAACAAGGAAAAACCGAGATGGTTGATCCGCATCGACTGAGTAACGGCCTGTGGGTCGATAAAGATCAAAAAGATCTACAAACATTTATTATTAAAGTCCGTGAATTTTGCGCAAGTTCAGAAAACATTTGATATAGGAAGGTTAAATTATGGAAAAGTATATTGAAGAATTAGAAAATGTTTTTTCTAAAAAAAATCTGAATAAAACAGATGTTGAAACTGCGGTTCAAGCCCTTAATGACCTCCGTCAAGCAACCGATATACAGAATACAGTAACATACCTTATTCGTTGCAAAGCAGATATTTGGCCTCAATTCTTTGAAAGAATTGAGAATTTTAGTGATATCGAGACATATTTGTGCGAAATAGAAAACCATGAAGTGTTTTCCAAAAAAGGAAATAATTATATTTATTTAAGATTATTTGCAATGGTCTATATATTGTTGAAGAAAGATTACATGCCTACGGAGTTATCACAACTGGTTGTAAAAGTAATCAAGTATGGCGAAAAACAAAATGGTGCAAAGAACGGGGCTGATTATGCTATTGAATTAAAAAAAGCATATCAGAAATATATTATTGATAAGAAAATATCTGATAAGTTTTGGCTCTTGAAAGAGAATGCCACAGAGAAGAATTACTTCAATCGATTCAGGGAGGCAATTGAAAAGCAAGATAGCAAGCCCGAACAAGAGCAGCCTGAAAAGCAACCGCAAATTGAAAAAGAGCCCGAGCAGAAGAATGATGCTGGTGTAGTAACAAATAAACCGGAAAATGAAGCTCCACCGATGGAATCGTCCCAGGTATTGGATATGGTTTCACTTTCTCATGCACAACTGGAGAGCCTTTTAAAGAATAATTTTGAAAAAGTCTTTTCTGAACTTTCTGATATTAGTCACAAAGTTATTGATAATTATCGTTCTGCGTTATCATCAAAAGACTCGGAAATAACACATTTAAAAGATGAAAACAAGAATATAAGGGATCGTATAGTTGCATTAAGGACAGAGTTGAGTGATACCCAACAAGAAAACGAAGAATTAAAAAGTCTTGTAGACTCATTAAAAGAAAAGTTGTCCCTTGCATATAAGATTGATAATGCAGCGCAGAACCAAGAATTGTTGGCTCTTAAGAAAAATGTGTCGGATTCCATTAGACCGGAATTCGAGGATTTTAATTCAAGCGGGCGCGAATTCAACGAAGACAACTTTCTTGCCAATTGTGCAAGTATAGAACGAATCTTTAAAATATTAAAAAGATTCGGATTTGATTTATAAGATAGGTGTATAGAATGGAAACAAGAAGTTTTTTTGGTATAGATTTTGGAACTACTAATACATCCGTGGTTCAAATAATCAAAGAAGAAGGACTTGGCGAAAAAGAAACGATTTACGGCGAAGATGGAAGTGAATCATTTGCTTCAATGCTTGCTATTATTGACGAAAAAACCATTAATTTTGGAAATGAAGTTAAAAGTAACAGGGATTCATTAGCTGAAAAATGTACGGTAATCTCGTCATTCAAATCATTGCTTGGCACAGGAACCGAAATAAATATACAGGGTAAAGTCCTATACCCAAAGGATGTAACCGCTTTATATTTGAAATGTTTGAAACAATATATCAAACAAACTTTTGACATAGACATTAAAAAAGCTTCATTTTCATTTCCTGTCGGTTTTTCCCCGGAAGCTAGGCGGGACTTGAAATTTGCTGCGCAAAAAGCGGGAATTGAAGTATCGGCACTAATATCAGAATCAACGGCTGCATATATAGCAGAGCATAAAAATATGACTGGGTTTTCAAGAGTAATGGTTGTTGACTGGGGCGGCGGCACTCTTGATATAAGTATACTGGAAATTGAACATAGATGCGTATTTGAAAAATCCGTATATGGTGAAAAAATTGGTGGAGATGATATTGATAAAGAATTAGCAAAAGCTATACACTCACAATTTGGATTAAAGATAAGTGATCCAACTAACAGAGTTAATTTTGATGAAATGCCGGCAATACAAAGAGACAAAATCATTTCCGCTTGTGAGAGAGCCAAAATAAGCATCTCGGAAGACGGCGAAACATACCCCTTAACGGTACGAGATTATGGGGCATATGGGACTAAAACAATAAACATAACAAATGAGTTTTTTGAAGATATAGTCAAACCTATAATAAAACAGAAGGTGCTGAGAACAATTAATTCTGCCATGGAGAGAGCGGGAGTGACAAAGTCAGGCATAGACTGCGTTATTATTGCTGGTGGCAGTAGTAATTTAAGACCTTTTGCGGATGCAATGAAGAATTTGTTTGGCGAAGATAAAATATTTATACCTAATCAAGTTAGATCGGTATCAGCTAAAGGCGCTGCTTGTACCCCGATTATTGGAGGACAATTTAAATTAAGTGATAATATTGGAATTATGATGTCGGATAATACTGTATTTCCTATATTAAAAAGAGATGTTGATGGAGTAAATACTATAAGCGAAAAATATACTTTTTCCCTTGTAGAGGATTCTCCTGATGCCCATATAATAATAACGGATGGAGCCGGTAAAACTGTTTATAAAAAGATTAATGTTCCGACAAAGGGGTTCTTACGAGAACGATTAGAAATCCAAGCTCACATCGATGATGCCCAGATTGCTACAATTAATATTCGTAGCACTTGTGTGTCAGATGTTTTAAAAGAAAGTAAAGCGGAAATATCTCAATTAACATTCTATTATGACTTGAAAAGGCTTGATGCTTAGGGGTAGGCAACGATGAAATCAAACATAAATATCACTAGCAATATTTATATTAGAGACCCGTTATCATTAGATGGTAGCATCGACAGGCTTCAAAATGATCCAAAGTTTGTAAAACAAGTAAAAGGTTTATCTGCGCTTAAAAAATTAAAAGACATCAGAGTAAACCTATCCCCTGCACAAGAGGAAGAATTCTCTCAATCATCAACCTGTTCATACGGTGCAAAAGGTGAAACTACACATGGTGTAGTTCAAAAAAACGGTGATTATATTTATGAATGTAGATGTGAATCGCCTTTTTGTAAACTTAAAGATGAATGTAAGCCTTATATTTTTAACAGAAATAATAGTGTCAATTTAACTGATGATGAGTCGGATAATGAACTTGATGGGTTTGAGTGGATAGGCATAGAAAAAAATGACGATATCGACGAATTATTCGAAGATAAATCCTCATGTGTCACAGATGATGAAGAAAATAGGATTTTTTACGAAGATGTTACCGAAAACGAATGTAATGTATATGTTGAAATCAACAGCGATGAAGCTATATTGAAAATAATCGAAGATGATATAAAAAGTCACATATGGGTAAACGCTGGTCCAGGAACCGGAAAAACATATACAGCTATACAGCGACTAAAGTATGTTCTAAATAATATTGACCCTGAAGACAGCAACATGGTGCTCGTCATGTGCTATACGAGAGCAGCTGTTTCTGAGATAAAGAATAGAATCGAATTCTATGTTTCATCTGGAGAATTACCACCAGAAGCAAAAAATGTTACAATATGTACATTTGATTCCTTAGCAACAAATTATCTAATTTCAATAGAAACGCCTCCAGAGGCTCTTAACGCTTTGGATTATAATCAGCGCATTTCATTATTCAATGAATAAATTGATTCTGATGATTATGACGGATTCGTTTATTGTATAATTGATGAATTACAGGATTTAGTCAACAATAGGGCGTTAATGGTCATAAAGATTTTGAAGTCATTGAAATGCGGGTATTTGTTGCTAGGTGATATGTGCCAGGCAATATATGACTATGATTGCAATGATTACAGTTCTATAAATTCAAGCAAATTTTATGAATTGCTTGACCAAACCGTTCCAAATGATACGAAAAGGTTTGAGCTTATCGGAAATAAACGGCAAACAGAAAAATTAGATAGAGAAACATCTAATTTAAGAAATTGTTTACTTCACAGATCGGATTTTGATGTGGAAACTGTTTTTTCAAATAATTTAAACTCTATTCCAATTTGCGAATACGATGCTGATAACTATAAGTTAGTCGGAACTGCAAATGCTACTACTGCTTTTCTTTGTCGAAACAACGGAGAAGCAGAGTACTTAAGTTGGCTATTTTTTAAAAACAGTATTAATCACACATTGATTAGAACTAACAGCGGAAGCGTTAAGATAACTAGATTTATTGCGGATATTCTTTGGGATTATAGAGATAAGAACATATCTATTAATGATTTTATAAAAAGAGCGACTATAAGATGTGGTTTAGATGAAAATAAAGCTCTTGAAATGTTTGATAATCTAAAAGAATTGTTATATGATGATTCTGAAAGATATTATTTAGATGTTCCATTGTTAGCACAAAAAATGTGTTTTGCAACCAATCTCCCTTCAGCTTTAGTATATATACCCTCAAATACTATTGTATCAACTATACATAAAGCAAAAGGACGGGAATTTGATCGAGTTTATTTATTAGGTTATGATTACACCCACAAACAGAACGATACAGAAGAAGAGCGTATATTATATGTTGGGGAAACTCGTCCAAAACTCGAACTGAATATATTAAAAAAAGGAAATAAATACAATTGGTTTTTCAGAAAAAGCCAGTCCAATAGATGGATTCAGACAAAATGTAAAAAGAACAACCCTTATTCTTCTTATTGCTCGGCTATAGCTACCGGATATGATGAAGATGTTGATTATAGTTCTTTTGTTTCAGGAGAGTTTCCTGATGCATTAAAACGGCAGATGTATATTTCTCGCTATATTAAACCGGGAGACATTATTAGTTTGTCTTTAAAAAATGGCATATACGATATTGTTCACAATAATCATGTCATAGGACAAATGTCAAAGTATTTTTCTGATGCTTTAACAGACAGATATGGCAATTCAGATAATAAAAGAAGCTACATTAATCCAAATGGGCTTCCTAATTTTATTACAGATCTTTATGTTGCAAATATAATAACATATATATCATATAGAGATTATGATAACATTCCGGCAGAGTATCGGCATAATAGATATTGGCTTGCGTTAGAGATAAGCGGATTTGGTAAAACCAGATGGGAGAACGATTGATGAACAGATATAGTGAATTTTACTCAGCTGTTGATGAAATATACTCTTGTGTTAAAAGAGATCTCTACGGTGTCTCGTCTGAAAACGAAGTGCTGGAGGATATTGAGCCATTATCTACATATGTTACTGGTATTTTGTATCCCCGTAAAGCATCCCAAGTAGAAAATCAAATCTATATAGAAGATTATGACGACGGCGAATATGGTGATATTGATATCGAGAATCAGTTAGAAACAGATGATGATACAATAGCCGCCTCAAACAATTACAAACCATCTTCTATGGGCATATCGGTTATGCTCCCCGCTGATCTTACAGCCTTTGATATCTGTTTTTCTTGTGGGTTATATAAGCATCTTGAGGACACTATAAATGAAAAGATAGTGCATAAATATTGTAGAACCCCTTTTTCTAT
The DNA here is from genome assembly GCA_017550775.1 of Ruminiclostridium sp. The sequence continues at coordinate 25,031 of JAFZOA010000399.1, forward strand.
CAGCTTTACCGTCGATGTTTCATCAATTAAAAGCACATTTTCAAAAAGACTTTCTGAAAACATTGATGCCGACATTAAGCTTGTCGTTAGGAAAATTATGCCAGACGGCAGTAAACTATTAACTATATCTATAATTAATAACAGTATTGAAACTAATAAGTTGCACCTAAGAAACGAAAATGCATTATTCCAGTGCGAAATACATGTTATAGCTAATAAACCATTTCTTCCTATTTATCAAAATCTATACACGAACGATGATGTTGAAACTCAAATTAGGTGCCTGATATACAAAGATATTAACAATTATGGCTATGGTCATGGTTGTTCTGTTGCCTATGATGAGACTGAGAACGGCGTGCTTGAAATCCGTTCGGAATTTCTGCCTCACTTAAGAATAAAGCAAATGATGCCCGGAGCAATATCTGATGATACTATACTGAAATTGAACAATTGGTGTACATTAGATCGTAATATCTTGATAGAAAAAACCAATAGTTTTATTGACGAATACAGTAAATGGAAAGAAGAGAAAGAAAAAATTAATGTTGACATCAGTCTTGTTAAGGCAAAAAACAAATTGTTGGATAATATTAGAATATGCATTGATAGACTGAAACAAGGCGTTACTATATTGACAAATAATGAAAACGCTTGGAAATCATTTGTAATGATGAATGAGGCTATGATGCTTCAGAGAGTTAATCAAAAACATCAGCAAATTGATAATATACTATGGTATCCATTTCAGCTTGCATATATTTTACAGATTATTCCGGATATAGTTGATCCAAGCAATAAATATCATAATGTTGTAGATCTATTGTGGTTCCCAACTGGTGGCGGTAAAACAGAAGCATATCTTGGAGTTGCAGCATTTTCTATTTTTTTCAGGAGGCTGTCTTGTACAGAAGGAAGCGACGGAGTAACTGTAATTATGAGATATACACTACGATTGCTTACCATTCAACAGTTTGAGCGAGCGGCTGCAATGATATGCGCTTGTGATTATCTGAGAAGTAAATACGATATCCCAGGAGGAGAAATTAGTATAGGCCTTTGGATCGGAGCTGGAATGACTCCTAATCATATTGAAAAAGCGGAAGAGGTTCTACAAAAATTAAGATCTAATAAAGACGAAAAAATATATGAAGGAAATCCTGTCCAAATAACGAAATGCCCTTGGTGTGGTTCAAAAATTGATGTTTCTGGATATGAAATAAGTAATCATGGCATGATAATAAAATGCCGTGACAATATGAAATGTCCATTTCACGAAAAACTTCCTATCTATGTTGTTGATGATGATATTTATAGAAATAAACCGACATTGTTATTAAGCACGATTGATAAATTTGCTAGAATAGTATGGGTGGATGAAAGCAAGAATCTTTTCGGTGCTCATAATAATCCGCCTTCTTTGATCATACAGGACGAGCTTCACCTAATATCTGGTTCTTTAGGTTCGCTTGCTGGATTGTACGAAATAGCTGTTGATTATTTATGCAGTAGAACTGGTATTTCTCCCAAAATAATTGCTTCAACTGCTACTGTAAAAAATGCAGACGAGCAAATTAGAAATATTTATGGGAAAGAAATGATACAGTTTCCGCCAAATGGATTATCATATGATGATTCTTTCTTTTCGCATTTAGCGAATGAAAATGAAAGACCTGCTAGGACATATATTGGGATGTGTGAAAATGGTGGAAGCATATCGGATTTGATGGTACGAACTTATGCTTTATTGACTTTCATTAAGGCGATGTTTATTAAGCAAAACAAATCCAAAGACATTATTGATCAGTATTATACCATAGTCGGTTATTTTAATGCAATAAGAGATCTGGGTTCATCTTCTAATATTCTGCAAGATCGTATGGGCGCACATTTAAGAACTTTGATAAATCGCAAATTTAAAGATATATGTGAATCGTTGGGTGTTGATAATAAAAGTGTTCCTTATAATATTAGTGATGAGTTAACAAGCAGAAAAAGCTCTAAAGAAGTTAAGGATACATTAGAGAACCTCGAAATATCTTATGATAATGCAGGTTGTTATTCATATGTTTTGGCATCTAACATGCTGTCGGTAGGCATTGATATCAATCGTTTGGGCTTAATGACAGTATTTAATCAGCCAAAAACTAATTCCGAATACATTCAAGCAACCAGCCGTGTAGGAAGATCAAATCCTGGGGTCGTTCTTACAATGTATAATCCAATGCGATCAAGAGATAAATCACATTATGAACAATTTAATTATTATCACAATTCATTTTATCAATATGTTGAAGCTACAAGCGTAACTCCTTTTTCTGCGCGAGCAATGGAAAAAGCTCTTCACTGCACATTTATCGCCATGGTTAGATTAAGCATTGATGAGCTAAGCGGAAACAATAATGCTGTATTTTTTAATTCAAGCGATCAAAGCATCAATAGCATCAAGGAATTTATTTTATCGCGAATAAGAAGGCTACACCCAAACTCGCTTGAAACTGCTAAGTATTTATTGGAATGCACAATAGATGAATGGGAAAATATGACGAAAATATATCCAGAATTATGCTATTATAGCAACAATTCCGAGAGAGTCTGCTTGTTAAACCCTGCTGAAGGTGATTTATTATCTGATTTTCCATTGATTTTAAATTCATTAAGAAATGTTGAGCCCTCTTCGAATATTTATATAAGCAAATAAGGAGCTTAAAAATGAGTGGTATTTTCAGGAACAAACGCAATGGCGATCAAAAAATCCATATCGGAGAAATACGAAAAAGTCAATTGCTTACTACTTTTGGTGTTGGCAATATTGTAGATTTTGTCCGAGATACTGCAATTATTGGTGGCGTTGATGATTGGGACAAAGACAGTAATTCAGAAGATCGAAAAATAACAAATGAGAACTTACAGGCATTCACGGGAGCAAAATATTTTTTGCAACCCAAATCATCCGGTAGTCCTACATATATGCCTAACAATCAAGATATTAGTTCTTTCATCTTTCCAGAAAAGCTATATTGTCCAAAATGTAAAAGCATTATTGATTATCGAGAACTTCAAGTTTCAAAAAATAGGCAAACATGTAACCAGATAGATGCCAATGGAAAACCGTGCCGTGGTCATTTAGTTGCCTCCCGTTTTGTTGTAATATGTGAAAAAGGGCATCTTGAGGATTTTCCCTATTCATGGTGGGTTCATAAAGGAAAAGAATGTCCTTCAAGGAAATTGGCTCCAAGGATTAAAATGTATAATATAGGCGGTAGAAGTGATGCGGAAAGTTTAATGATAGAATGTTCTGAATGTAAAGCTAAGCGCGGAATGGTCGGCATATTTAATAAAAATGCTTTTTCTGGTGAATGTTCGAGATGCTGCTCGGGAAAGCATCCTTATCTTGGCTCAAATTATAAGCAGGAATGTGATTCTCTACCTACAGTCAGATTAAGGTCATCGTCAAGTGTTTACTTCCCTATTAATCCCAGCGCTCTTCTTATTCCGCCATGGAGTCAAAAAGCTATGGCATATATCGAAAAAGATTTTGATCAGTTATCTTACATGAGCGATGAAAAACGGAAGGAATATATTAAAAAATACATATTTCCAAAATGTGCGAAGTTGACATTGGAAGATCTTTTTGAAGCATTTAAAACGCTTGAAACTCGCCGTTTGACTGGACACAAAAAAACCGAAGCTGACATCTATGAGGAGGAATATAGAATATTATGCCGTTCTGAGGTCATGGATGATAGGTTTTCGTCACATAATGTGACAATTCCTGTTGATTTTTGTGGTATATTTGATCAAATAGCGGTAATAGATAGGCTTGTCGTGACAATGGCATTGAGCGGCTTTACAAGGTTGTATCCTTACAACGGTGAAACAGCCAAAGATAAAATCGCCCCTTTATCAATAGAACGAAAAGAATGGTTGCCGGCAATTGAGTTAATCGGAGAAGGCATTTTCATCAGATTTAATAAAGCACGAATTGTAGAATGGGCAGAAAAAGTATACCCTCGTTATAACGAAATGAAAAAAGCGCATGAACAATCATTTATTAAATCTGAGAAATATTCTCCTCAATATGTAATGTTACATACATTTGCCCATCTGTTTATTAGACAACTAGCAAATGAATGCGGTTATAGTGCTGCTTCTATGAAGGAAAAAATATATTCTACATTTAGTAATAATGATGAAAGTTATGAGATGAACGGTGTCCTTATATATTTATCATCCTCAGATAGTGATGGAAGTCTTGGCGGACTGATAAGTGCAGCGGAAGAAACAGAATTATTAGATAGGATCTTAAAAAATATGTTAAGAGAAGCTAAATGGTGTAGTGGTGATCCATTATGCGGATCAAACATGCATCAAGGATTTGCTTCGCTTAATTATTCTGCTTGCCATGCATGTACACTACTGCCGGAAACAGCCTGTGAATTCAGCAATCTATTATTGGACAGAATATCTGTTGTTGGAGCGATTGATAATAGTGAATTGGGAATAATGGGGAATCTTGCAGAATCACTATAAAGAGTTGTTCAATTGTTGTATTTTTAATACTCTGTTTTATCAGGTGGTGATTTTATGGATCTCATCATCAACTCTGAAGTCGAAAGACTGACAAATGAGATAAACAACCTCAAAGAAGAACTGCTGCGGCTTCTTGACGAGAAACACGAGCTTATCTATGTTACATGCCCGAAGCTCAAAGCAAAGTATTACAAGAATTTCGGCGTGCTTGAAACAGAGGTAGCGTTATATGAAGCGCAGGTAAAGACGCTCCGGCTGAAGCTTGAGCTTATCCGCCAGAAAACCAACCGCGGCGAAGCTCCCGATCTTACTGAGATCAACAAACAGGTCGAGCTTCAGACTACGGCTCCTGTTATGGAGCTTGCCGCAGCCGAGGGCGAGGCTGCTATGCAGATACTCGATGACATTGTCAACGAAGTGGATATTCTCCCGGATAACGAAGAACTTAAAAAGCTGTACAAGAAGATCGCCGTTGCGCTTCATCCTGATCTGCACCCGGAATATACCGAGAAAGAAAACCGCCTGTTTCTGGACGCGATAGAGGCGTATAAGAACGGAGATATTGATACTGTACGACTTATTGAGGCTGTAACGCGCACAGTAGTCACAGACAGGAATGCCGACGGCGCTGTCGATGATAAAGAGGAAGAGGACGCAGCCGCGGAATTGCGGCAGCAGCGCGGATACATAGCTTACGGAATTGATACTGTCCGCGCAGAGATCGCCGCGATAAAGAATGGTTTTCCGTACAATGCAAAATCCGTGCTTGATGATCCGGAACAGACAAAACAGGTACAGGAACGGCTCGCGACTGCGCTTGCCGACTATAAATCACTGTATAATTCATACCGTGATGACCTTGAAAAGCTGATGAAGGAGTACGGAAGTGAATGAGCTTACTCTCATAACAGGCTCAGCTCTGATCGAGGCCCTGCACAACGGAACTCCTATCACCGTCCCCGAGCGTCGTGAGATATTTCTGAAAACAGTATATATAGCCGGCTGGTATTATCGAGAGAACATCAACGAAATTGCCGAAGGGCTGAAAGCCGGCGACAGACTGACGCTCCGCCGCGAGCCGTCGAATGAACATGATGCGCTTGCGATAATGGTGCTTGACAGGCACGGCAATATGCTCGGATATGTTCCTCGTTATCACAATGCTGTCATAGCGAGACTGATGGACGCGGGAAAGGATTTCTACGCAGTTCTTACACCCCGCGAACCGACCGAAGAAGAGATCAGCTCGGGAAATGTGCGTGATGATATGCATTATCTGATGAGAATACAGATCTTTATGAGGGAATGAGGACAGAGGAATGAATGAACTCGCGATCAACCATGAGCCAAAGCTGCTGGACGCAATACATAGCGGAAAGCCTGCTCCTGGCGCTCCTCGTAAGAAAGAGATCTTCGTTCTTGATGAGGAAATCTCCGGCTGGGAAGAAATCAGCGCAATAAAGACTATCGCGGCGGGATTGCGCAAAGGAGACACTCTCACGCTCCGTCGCGAGCCAGATGACGAAACACGCAGTTTTGTCATCGGCGTTTATGATAAGCTCGGGCAGAAGATCGGTTATCTGGATGGCGGCAACCGGAAGATCGTTGCCCGATTAATGGATGCCGGGAAACAGTTCAGAGCCGAGCTTGCTCCACGGAACGGTATTGCTTCTCTTTCCGATACAAGCTGGGTAGCGATCGTTGATGAGGACGATAATGACGAATATGATTATGAGGGTGACAGGCTGTTCAGAGTTATGAGAAAATTCCTTTCGATGAACATTTATTGGGTGGAATAAAGCTATGCTTGATATTGAAGATATGAAGATATACTGCAACGGGCTGCGTGATATGTGTGAGCTGTTTGACAGAACTCTTGCCATACCGGAGCACCGGAAATATGTTAAGGCTTATGAAAGCGATATGTTTTCATTCCTGCGTGATATAGCCGCAGCTGATACCGGCCCAAATGATGATGAGAAAGCATATATAGATGAGTTTGTAAATAACAGTACATCTGGTGAGAGCCTGTATAAGGAAGCATACGAATGGAATGCCGAGGCTCCACTTTCCTTGCGGCTTTTTGTTGATGCAGAGAACAGACTTATTGTCTCCGGAGATCTGCCGAAAGCGGTCCCGGCAGGCGGTAACGGCTGCCCGACAGCGTATTTGTTCAGGGTTTTCTCGCTGGTAGGAGCGGGATTGATGGCATGCGACAAAAATGTTACCAAGGAAGAAGTAACGCTGTTTACAAAAAGCATTAAATCGTTTCAGCGATACATCTTCGGAAATCTGAGAAAGACTGATTTCGGAAACGCCTTTAATGTTGCAATGACATTAACTGCCGATGATGAGCCGACAGACACCGTGTACATGACAAAGGAAAACAGCGACCTGACAGAGCTCAGGAATATCAGGCTCCCGGAGCCCGGCAGGAAACCTGTCGGCATTAAAAGCGGCAGCAAGCTTGAAGAGCTGATGGATAAGCTGAATGATCTCGTCGGGCTTGACAGCGTAAAGGAAGAGGTTTCATCGCTGATCAATCTGATAAATATCCAGAATATACGCAAGTCGCGCGGTATGAAGCAGATACCGATGTCATACCACATGGTCTTTACAGGCAATCCCGGAACAGGAAAGACAACAGTTGCCCGGCTGCTTTCTGAAATATACCGCGAGCTTGGTCTTTTATCAAATGGCAGTTTTGTTGAAACCGATCGTTCGGGACTTGTTGCCGGATATGTCGGAAAGACCGCTATCCAGGTACAGGAAAAAGTTCAGGAGGCGCTCGGCGGGATACTGTTTATAGATGAGGCATATTCGCTCACATCCTCCAACAGTTCTGTCGATTACGGTAAAGAAGCGATAGATACCCTTGTCAAGGCTATGGAAGATAACCGTGAAAACTTGATCGTTATTGCAGCGGGCTACACCGAGCCTATGAAAAAGTTTATCAACTCCAACCCCGGACTGCGCTCACGCTTTAACAAATATCTGGATTTCCCGGATTATAAGCCGGATGAACTGACGGAAATATTCCGCAGAATGTGCAAGTCCAACGGTTACGATATGAGCAGCGAGGCAGAAACAGCCATAAAAGAGCGTTTTACAGAAATGTATGAGAACCGTGACGAGACCTTCGGTAATGGCCGCGATGTCCGCAACATATTTGAAAAATCTGTAATAAAGCAGGCTTCACGGCTTTCCGGTATCAAGTCACCTACAAATACACAGATAATCACACTTGAGGCGAGCGATGTTCAATAGGCCGACAATCCAGCCTGCTCGTTTTGGAATAATGTGAAATATTAGTTGCTGCCGGTTGGAAATTTGTGAATTTATGCCTTGATATTTCCGGATTTTTGTGATATAATAATCACGGGTGATGATATATGGCACTTCTGAAACGCAAAATAGACAATTTCCTTGCCGAATGGAAAGCAGATCCCGACAGAAAACCGCTTATAGTCAAAGGCGCTCGTCAGATCGGCAAGACCGAGTCCATACGGCAGTTCGCGCGAAACAACTACGCAAATGTTATCGAGATCAACTTTGTCGAGCAGCCGAAATTCAAGGACATCTTCGATGACGGGTACGAACCGGACACGATAATCCGCAATATCACGCTGAAAAAGCCTGGGCTTGAATTTGCCGAGGGTGAGACGCTCATATTCTTTGACGAGCTGCAGGCATGTCCCGACTGCGCCACAAGTCTTAAATTTTTCAAGCAGGACGGGCGGTATGATGTCATCTGCTCCGGCTCGCTCATGGGAATCAGCTACAAGGAGATCGAATCCAACAGCGTCGGCTTCAAGGATGACTACGAGATGCACTCAATGGATTTTGAGGAATTCCTGTGGGCGCTCGGCTATACCGACGAGCAGATAAACGGGCTGTACCGGCACATGCTGGATGTTACGCCGTTGTCGAATACCGAGATGAATGTTATGCTCGAACATTTCGGCGAATATATGGTCATCGGCGGTATGCCTGCGGTCGTGAACTCCTTTGTCGTAAACAAGAATTACAGCGGGATCCTGAAAATGCAAAAGCAGCTTCTTCTGGATTACGAGGAAGATATAACGAAATACGCCGAAAGCCTTGATAAAGCGAAGATACTCAATGTTTACCGTAAAATTCCGGTATTCCTCGGCAGCGACAACAAGAAATTCCGAATATCAAAGGTCGCGCACAATGCGAGAAACCGCGATTATGTCGGTGTCGTTGACTGGCTCGCGAATGCGGGAATGGTGAATGTCTGCTACTGCATGGACACGCCCGAGCTTCCTCTCGGCGGCAACTTTGATCCCGACAACTTCAAGCTATACTTCCGGGATACCGGACTGCTAATCGGATCGCTCGACGATGAGGTGCAGGACGATCTGCGCGCAAACAAGAACTTCAACACCTACAAAGGCGCGATATATGAGAATATAGTTGCCGATATGCTCTATAAGCAGGGCTACGCGCTGTATTTCTTCCGGAACGAAAAAAGCACGATAGAAATGGATTTCTTCGTGCGTGACAAGGATTCTCTTATTCCCGTTGAGGTCAAGGCGAATGACAGCAGCACACCTTCGCTGAACAAGCTGATCGAAAAGACTGAGTTTGGCGACATCAAATACGGCATAAAGCTCGGACGCAGGAATATAGGCTGGAACGGTAAGTTTTATACATTCCCGTATTTCCTTACATTTATGCTGAAACGGTGGCTGAAAGAATGTAACTCCTGACCTCCGCGTTAAACTTGACAAACCGTATCAGAATATGTTACAATATATATGTATTTATCAATTTCAGCAACCGAAACCCATTTACCCGGAGTAATTGAATGAATCTGTATGAATATATTCATTACTCTTATTGCATTAGTGAAAAAATCAGGATTTTTCGCCACAAATTAGACTAACTAATCTGGTTGTACACAATTTGTACACACAGAATGCCAAAAATGGCAAAAAATGATCAAAAATCGCAAAAAATAATTAGATAATATAGCCTGCATAAAGCGCTTGGTTAAGCCATTTCTCAACTAATTATCACAAATCGCGAAAAGTAAAAACTTGCCTTCGCAACGCGGAGGTCAGGAGTTCGATCCTCCCCGGGTCCACCAAAAACAAACCGCTTAACAATCGCTGTTAGGCGGTTTTTGATTTAGAAAAGCTAATCATAAATTTAACATCATTTTGGCGATTTGTCGCAGATTTGTCGCATGACGTTATTTTTTCAGATACGAAAAGACGGTAGGCTTTAACCGCTTATTACCTACACAAATACCCCAAAATCGGGATTTGTTGACAATTTGTTGACACAAAATAGTTTTTATTGCTCGAAATTATAATAAAGAACACGCACCATTCGGTTGTTACGCCGAATGGTGCGCTTGTTGTTATTGGATTATTTGATAGGTTCTGACATGTATATGCCGCCGTGACAGAGCCATCTGCACGGGCTTTCAGAGCCATCTTGCCGGTCGCAGAGAGCCACTTCGCCGCACCGTAGAGCCACTGGCACGGTGCTTTTTCCAACTGTCGCCGCTGACTGCCCACGGGCACTGC
>JAFZOA010000400.1 GCA_017550775.1 Ruminiclostridium sp.
ATAGTAACAGAAAACTGATAAAAATATATATTAATATGCAAAAAATGCGCAGCAATCGAAGCTGCGCACGAAAAATGCAGCTCGGGATTGCTTGCGACACAATACTTTAATACACATTATCTGGAATCAGTATGCGTATAGGGCGTGCATTTTTACCATGAAGTAAAAATACATACTGATTCCGATTTGGCAATACAATCCTAATCCGTGGTATGGCTATGCCGCGGATTAATTATCATTGTATCATTAATAACAAAACCAATCTCCTATAAAAGTATTAAAGTATAATGTCACAAAAATATTATAACACATTTTCGTTAATATTGCAATTGTATTTGAACAAATTTTGTAAAATATTGTCATTTGTTACAAAAGCACCATGCTATTATTGTAAATCGTTTCTTCTTCTATTCTTAAAACTCCCCTCCAACCATTCCTCAAACTCGTCAAGCGAGATCTCCCCGCGCTGACACATATCGCGTTTTTCGCAAGCCTGATAAGTCCCTAACCGGAATTTATCGGGCTTTATTGTTCCGACTTTGGAGCGAGCGTGGTAGCGTTTGTAGTATTTGCGGAAAAGAGCGACAGCTTGATCGCTGTGCAGCTTTTCTTCATATTTCCGTTGAGCCGCGATCTGCTGACAGGTCTGGGAATTGCCAGCGCGGACGCGGTCGCAGTATTCGGTGTTGTAGTTCCCCTTGACGATAAAGGACCGTCCGCAGTTTTTGCATTTGTGCAGCCGGATGCCGTATTCGAGCATTTTGCAGAATTCAAGATCAAGCATTTCGTGAAGCGAGCTTATCTCGTATGAAACAGCCATAGATCTCGGAACGTGATAAAACATCTGAACTGTGTCTGCTTTTAAGCCAAGAGCCTTTTCAAGCGGGCTCTTTTTCTTTGTCGGGACATGGCTTTGCAGTCTGTTTATTATGACATCCATAGGAAGCCGTGAACATTCAAGCGCGGTCTTGTCCATTCTTATCGTGATCTCAAAATCCTCGGTTCTGCGTGATTTCACAGGAATATCATATATACGCGCATACAGAGCAAAACGTTCGTGCGCCGTCAGCTTCAATAATTCATCGGGATAGAACTCCTCGTCAAACACAAATTCCAATCTCCGCAGCATTTCTTTCTGCAATTCAGTAATGCAGGAAGCGTAAAGTGCCGCGGATCTTTCATCTGTTTTAATAAACATCGGCGGAAATACTGATGTGTAGACAGTCTTTAAGAGAAGATCGTCAGCAAACAAAAATGTTTCTGACATATAATCAAATCTTTCTTTGTGAGAATAATTCTTGATCTTATCATCATCGACCTTGTCCTTGTGAAATGCCGAAAATAACGCTCCATAATCCCTGAGCGCTTTTATCTCTCCCGAAAAATCGAAGAAGCAGAATTCCAGCAGACCTTCGCCGACAGGGTAAGTTACCATTAAACTTGCGAACGGATTTATCTTGTATTCGTGCAGATCGTTCGGGTATTTATGGCTGAGATGAAAAACATCGTGATACAGATAGTCGTTATTGCTGTCGGCTATATCCTGATCGGAGAAATCAAAATCATACTTTTCACTTTCTTCCTCGTTATCTTCATCGTCGGAGTTTTCATCATCGTTGCCCTGCGGGATCCAGTCGTCATTGGTATAATATTCATAAATATCATCGACCTCGATGATAACGGTTCTTTCCTTTTCGTTTATGTACACTTTGTCTCTGTAAGCGTCCTGATACATACGTGTATAGTCTGAGCGGACAGCATAGTATTTTTCAAGTTCAGGAATCTCTTTTTTCTCTTCCATGTTCGTAAAACTCCCATGATAATTTTGGACAATATAGATTTTGCCGAAATTCCGAAAACCATATCGTTCTAATAAATATGATACCAAACTCTTGATTTTCTGTCAATAGCGTGCGATAATAGATTTGTGATCACGAACAGAATGTTCCGGAACATTTTCAGAAAAATAATGAGGGAGGAAAGAAAAATTGCTATTTATCATTTCAGTGTCAGGATCGTATCCCGAAGTGCAGGCGCGAGCTGTGTCGCAAAAGCCGCATACATCGCCGGGGAGAAGATCAGAAACGAACGCGACGGAGTCACCCATGACTATCGCCGCAAGCACGAAGTCGTTCACAAAGAAATTCTGCTGCCCGCGGGAGCACCTGAACAATTCCGCAAACGTTCTGTTCTCTGGAACGCCGCAGAGCAGAAGGAAACCCGCAAAAACAGTCAGACTGCCCGGAGTATTGACGCGGCACTTCCGAGGGAAATCTCACGAACGGAACAGATCGACCTTGTGCGGCAATTCTGTGCGCAGAATTTCACATCATACGGGATGTGCGTCGATTTTGCGATTCACGACAAGGCACCGCAGGACGCGGTGGAGGGTCTGACCCAAACGCCGCACGAAGCGGCGAATAAAAGTCAGACCCGAGGGACAGGCAATCCCCATGTGCATATTTTACTGCCGACCCGTCGCGTAGATAAAAACGGGTTTACAGTAAAAGATCGATCGTGGAACGACAGGGCTATGCTTGAACAATGGCGGAAATCTTGGGCGGAGTGGTGTAACCACAAGCTGTACTTTGTTTCCGACAATCGTATTGATCACCGGAGCTACGAGGCTCAGGGGATTGATAAGATACCGACTGTACACCTCGGAGCCGGTGCTTGCGCTATCGAGAAAAAAGGAAAAAAGACAGATCGCGGGCTGCTAAACCTACAGATCGAGATTGAAAACGCGAATACCTCTATCGCTGTCATGAAGCAGGAAATGGACGATAATAAGCATTACATCCAGCAAAACTTGGACTATCTTTTTCAGGAAGAGCTGGGCTGCTCTATGTCTGAGGCTTATGAATTGCGGGAAAAGGATGATTATATTTCATTTCTGAAAAGTGAAATGGAACGTAGAAATCATAATGCAATAAAGGCAAAGGAAGATGAGGAGTATTCAAAG
>JAFZOA010000038.1 GCA_017550775.1 Ruminiclostridium sp.
GGTAGATGAACGGAGCGACGAGAAGCACGCTGTCGAACCTGTCCATTACGCCGCCGTGGCCCGGGAAAATCTCGCCGAAGTCTTTCACTCCGCACTGGCGCTTAAGGAGCGACGCGATAAGGTCGCCGAGAAGTCCCAGAAATGTCGAGATCACTGCCGCGCCGATAAGTATGGGAATGTTCACTTCAAAGTGGTTCGCTCCGGTAAAGAGGTTATCCCAGAGCATATAGCCATAGCCGAGCATCACCGCGAATATCACCGCCGTCACAAGACCGCCGAAGAAGCCTTCCCATGTCTTTTTCGGGCTTATTTCGGGACAAAGCTTGTGCTTGCCGAGAAAAGTCCCGACAAAGTATGCGCCGCCGTCTGCCACCCACGCTGTCGCGAGCGTGAAGATGACAAAGAAGATGCCGTGCTCCGGCCACTGGAAGCAGAAGAACGCGAGCGTTGAGATCGCAAGTGGGATGCATATCGAGATGAATGCTATAAATCCGAGCTCCTCGAACTTTATCTCCTTGTGACGCATAAGCGTGCAGGCAAAAAGAAGTATGAGGAAGAGGAACGCCACCGGTCTCGCGAATATCCTCAGGTCAGTGTAGCAGAAGAACATCGGCAGAAGCGCCGAGAACAGGAGACTGAGCACCGTGATGCTCCTGTACCGCGTATATTTCGCCGCGGAAATGACCTCAAAGACCGCCATTACCGAGAAAATATCCGTAACCGCGGAAATAACATACGGTGAAAGGCTCCCGAGATATATTATAAGTAACGCCACCGGCACGCCAATCGCCGCCGTTAAAAGACGTTTTGCCATTCTATCACCTTTCTTCAGACACCGCCGAACCGACGGTTTCGTTTTGAAAACTCCGCTATTGCGGCATCAAGATCCTTCTCGGAAAAATCAGGCCAGAGAACGTCCATAAAGACGTACTCGGCATACGCGGCCTGCCAGATAAGAAAGTTCGAGATGCGCTGTTCACCGCTCGGTCTTATGATAAGATCGACATCGGGCTGACCCGCGGTATAAAGCATATCCGAGAACGCCGCCTCGTCGAGCTTATCCGGATCTGCACCTTTCTTTATGAGCAGCTTCGCCGCGTGAAGTATATCGTCTCTGCCGCCGTAATTGACGGCTAAATTGCAGACCGTACCGTGGTTGTCCGCGGTATCTGACTGCATTTTTTCAATCTTTTTCCAAAGTTCGTCCGAAAGCGGCGTCATATCACCGATGAAGCGCATAACAACATCGTTCTCCGACATATCGAGACCCTCGTCGAGATAGTCGGAAAACAGCTTCATTATCGCGTTCACTTCTTCTTTCGGGCGTTTCCAGTTCTCGGTCGAGAACGCATAGAACGTGACGTACCCGATACCGAGGTCTATACAGTGGCGAAGGCATTTTCTGAACGCCTTTGCGCCCTGGATATGCCCCGCTGTGCGCGGTAGCAGGCGCTTTTTCGCCCAGCGCCCGTTCCCGTCCATTATTATGCCGATATGGCGCGGCAGAATGCTCGCGTCCATTATACGGTCATTATCTCTTTCTCTTTGTCTGCGCAGACTTTATCGACCTTTTCACAGTACTTGTCGGTGATAGTCTGTATCTTCTTTTCGCCGTCCTTGACGTCGTCCTCTGTGATCTCGCTGTTCTTCTTCATAGCCTTGAGCTTATCCATAGCGTCTCTGCGGCAGTTTCTCACAGCTACCTTAGCGTCCTCGCCGTACTTCTTCACCTGCTTGCAGAGCTCTTTTCTGCGCTCCTCGGTAAGCTGGGGGAATACGATACGGAGAGCTTTACCGTCGTTTGTGGGAGTGATACCGATGTCGCTTGCCATAATAGCCTTTTCAATAGCCTTTATCGAAGATGCGTCCCACGGCTGGATAACGAGAATGCGCGCTTCGGCAACGGAAACGGCAGCCATAGCGTTTATCTGTGTGGGAACTCCGTAATAGTCAACGGTTATCTTGTCGAGAAC
>JAFZOA010000401.1 GCA_017550775.1 Ruminiclostridium sp.
CACCCTCAACTGCGTAAGCGTTGACGGCGATATGTCAACCAACGATATGTGCGTTGTTATGGCTAACGGAATGGCAGGAAACGCGGAGATAACCGAAGAAAACGACGATTACGGCATTTTCTGCGAGGCTCTCTGGACTGTTATGGTGAACTTTGCGAGAATGATGGCACGCGACGGTGAGGGTGCTACCAAGCTCATCGAATGCAACGTAAAAGGCGCAGAAAGCTTTGAGACCGCGAAGATCGCGGCGAAATCCGTCATCATGTCGAGCCTGTTCAAGGCAGCAATGTTCGGTGAGGACGCGAACTGCGGACGCATAATGTGCGCTCTCGGCTACGCTAACGCGGATTATGACGTTAACAAGATCGACATTGACATAGCGTCTCCCGGCGGTTATCTGAACGTCTGCAAGCAGGGCTCTCTGCTCGACTTCGACGAAGTCCTCGCGAAGAAGATACTTACCGAGACGGACATCACGATTATAATTGACCTGAATCAGGGCGACAACGGAGCAATGGCATGGGGCTGTGATCTCACTTACGATTATGTTAAGATAAACGGAGATTACAGGAGCTGATATTATGGACGAGAAGTATTGGGAAACGCGAGATAACGGGCTGTACAAAAATAATCCGAACAGAGAACATTTTGTCAAAAGAGAAGGAGCACTTGATATTCCTGCATTTGAAGCTTTTATCAGCGAACATAAATTCGTTTTCCCCGATGCATACATAAGCTTTCTGAAAAAGTACAACGGGCTTGAGACGGATAAAAAGCTTTATTTCAGATTTGTATCCGACACAAAAGTAGACGTTATCGTTCCGCTCGTGCTTCCTTTCGGTCAGGCTGTGAAGGAATTTGAGGTGCTTCGCGGACACCCTAAGGTAAAGGAAAACTATTTTCCTATAGCGGAAACTACTTCCGCTTATATGACGATCATGTTGAAAGTGAAGGGACGGAACAAGGGAAAGATATACTTCTTTGACGGAATACGACACATGATCGATATGATCGCGGATTATGAGGATATCAAGGACTTTTTCGGAGCACTCGAAATAAGTATAGAATAACAAAATAAAGGACGGACAAAAGAAATGGAAAACATCTCAAACGAAATACGCGCGGGCATATTAAGCGATGCCCTCCCCTACATCCAGAAATATAACAACAAGGTCGTTGTTATCAAGTACGGCGGCAACGCCATGACGAATGACGCGCTCAAGGACGCGGTAATGTCGGACATCGTGCTTCTGAGCACTATCGGTGTCAAGATCGTACTCGTTCATGGCGGCGGACCCGAGATAAACGCGATGTTAAAGCGCGTGAACAAGGAAAGCAAGTTTGTGAACGGGCTCCGATACACCGATGAAGAAACTGTCGAGATAGTGCAGATGGTACTCTGCGGAAAGCTCAACAAAGACCTCGTGAACAAGCTTTATCAGCATAACGGCAAGGCGCTCGGACTCTGCGGTCTCGATAACCGCATGATCGAAGCGAAGCAGCTCGACCCCGACCTCGGACTCGTCGGCGAGATCGTGAACGTTGACGCTACCGTGATACGCGACGCTCTCGACAACGGGTATATCCCCGTAATTTCGACAGTTGCCGGAAGCAAGGACGGCAACGTATATAATATCAACGCAGATACTGCCGCAGCGCGAATAGCTGCGGAAATGCACGCAGAAAACCTCGTTCTCATGACGGACATCGTGGGACTTCTCCGCGACAAGGACGACGAAAGCACGCTCATTCCTCAGGTCGGACTCAGCGAAGTTCCCTATCTCAAAAATCAGGGCATCATCTCCGGCGGAATGATACCGAAGATAGACTGCTGTGTCGAGGCAGTTCGACGCGGCGTA
>JAFZOA010000402.1 GCA_017550775.1 Ruminiclostridium sp.
GGGGGAGAGTTTCCTTCTCTTTCGGCGGGTACTACCCCTGCGCGGACGCGGAACGGGTGATCGCGGAGCTCGGCTACGACCCGGAGACCGACCTCGACAACACCGCGGACAGCGTGTTCTGCTCCCACGGGGCGGGCTTCGCGGTGAAGTGGAACGAGGTGCCGGAGTATATGCACGTCCCGTCGGTGCTTGAACCGGAGCGCCCCGCAGAGGTAGAACCGCAGGTGCGCAGACCGGTCACTACGGCATCCTACGACGACAAGGAGCTCATGGCGATCTTTGAGCGCACCTACGGGAAGATTAACCGCGACCCGCGAAACGCCCTGAACACGGTGAGATCCAAGCCCGCAAAGGAGAAGGAGTTCGTCTATAAGCCCACGGTCACGGGGGAGGAATACCTGCTCGTTGACGGGTACAACATCATTTTCGCGTGGGAGGAGCTCAACCGGCTCGCGCAGGACGACCTTGACATTGCGCGCACCACACTCATCAACGCGATGTGCAACTACCGGGGCTTCATCGGCGGGAACCTTATCCTCGTGTTCGATGCTTACCGCGTGAAGGGAAGCGTGCGCGAGGTTGAGGAGGTGGGCGGCATTTCCGTCATCTACACCAAAGAGGCGGAGACTGCGGATATGTACATCGAGAAGGCTACCCACGAGCTCGGGAAGAAGCACCGTGTCCGTGTTGCGACGTCTGACCGGCTCGAACAGATAATCATACTCGGCAACGGCGCGTACAGAATGTCCGCGTCGGAGTTTAAGGACGAGGTAATGAAGGCGGAGCGGGAGATACGCGACCGGATATTCGACAACAACTCTGCAAACAGGCTGAAATGAACAATTGATAATTGACAATTATTTTGTCGGCTTTGCCGATTGGTAACCTCTCAAAACGGGTTATAGGTTAAATACCGATTCCTTGATATCTGAGCTGCGAAAAGATATTCTTTTGAAGTTATCAATACTCGCCGTAATCCGGAAGTGCGCCGGGCGCGCTTTTCAATTGTTAATTATTATAAGGGGGTCGTAAGAAATGAAGATATGCGGTATAGTTGCGGAATACAATCCATTTCACAACGGACATAAGTACCACATCGAGAAGACTAAGGAGCTGTACGGCGCGACTCACATCGCCGTGATAATGAGCGGTAATTTCACGCAGCGCGGCGAGCCTGCGCTGTTCGACAAGTACCGGAGAGCGCAGACCGCGCTGAAAAACGGAGCCGACCTTGTGATAGAGCTTCCCGTCGCTTACGCCCTCGGGAGCGCCGAGCAGTTCGCCTACGGTGCGGTGTCGCTGCTGAAAGACCTCGGCTGCGTTGAGATGATAAGCTTCGGGAGCGAGTGCGGGGACGTGTCGCTGCTGGAGGAGACCGCCGGCGCGGTTATGTTCGCGCAGCAGAACGAGGACTTCTTCCGGTACATGAAGCAGGGCGACAGCTACCCGACCGCGCTCCAGAAGACGATCGAGACCTACTACGAGGAGGACATCATCGACGCGCTCACCGCCCCGAACAACACCCTCGCGGTGGAGTACCTGAAAGCGCTCGGGGAGTTCGGTTCGGACATCAAGCCGGTGACGATCAAGCGCGTCGGAACGGAGCACGACAGCGGCAGGACCTCCGGCTACTACGCCTCCGCCGCGCATATCCGCAGGTCGCTGCTCGCCGGCGAGGACATGAGCGCGTTCGTGCCGGAGCTTCCCGAGGAGTACGCGGAGAACATGGCGAAGCTTGCGAACCTCGAAACTGCGATACTCGCGAAGCTCCGAACCATGACGAAGGAAGAGCTCGAAAAAGCGCCGAACGTGCTCATGGGGCTTGAAAACCGCATATACAAGGCGGTTCGCGTTTCCACGAGCCTTGCGGAGCTGTACGCGCTGATAAAGACCAAGCGCTACACCATGTCACGTATCCGCCGCATCGTAATGGCGGAGTTCATCGGTATCCGCAAATCCGACTTAAAGACCCCGCCGCCCTATGTGCGCATACTCGGCATGAACGCGAAGGGTAGGGAGATACTGTCCGCGGCGGAATGCCCGCTCCCGGTGAACACCTCGCTTAAAGCGCTTGCCGACGAGAATGCGAAGACCCGGCGGTTCGCGGCGCTCGAAGAACGGGCGGGCGACCTGTACGCGCTCGCATTCGATAAGAAGCGGGTCTGCGGACTTGACTATACGGCAAAGCCGGTCATTAACTGAAAAAAGAGTGGTGTATGCCGCCGGCATACACCACATTCTGTTTTTTCGTCATTCTTTGGGTTCGGAGGAACCGGTCTCGCGGTAAAGCTCTTTTGCTTCGGCGAGGCTGAGCTTGTTTGCTCCGCCGCGCATACCGACGAAGCGCTCCTGAACGCGGTCGCGCTCCCAGCCGCACACGGGGCATATATCGTATTCTTCCTTCACGGTCTCCTGACCGCAGCAGGCACATTTCAGCATTTCCGCACCTCCGTCACTGTCTGTTCCAGTAGTTTATGCCCGAGCTCGGGATAAAGAACGTCCGGATATAGCCGTCTTCAGAAAGCACAAGGAAGTGGTTGGTGTCCTGGTCGAAGTACATATAGTCGCCGTCGTCGGAGAACTTGTGAAGAACCCTGTCCGAGGTAGAGGCGATAAGCTCGTTGGCAAGATCAAGATACTCGTCCTGGGTGATGTTCCCGAACTCCTTGCCGTGCTTCTTGTAGTGCTCGTCGAAGCGCGCCTTGTTGCGGAAGGTATAGTGCTTCTGCTCCACCGGGGAAGCGGTGGTGTCATCCGAGGAAGAGGAGGTGATGATGCTGTCCGCGGCTTCGGAAAGCTCCGAGCCGATGTTCTCGGCGACTGAACCGAAGCTGTCGGAGAGCTCGCTTCCGATGCTCCCGATAGCCTGAGTTATCTCCGCAAGTTCGTCGGATACCTGTGAGCCGACGCTCTCGGCGATGTTGTCAATGTGGCTGGAAATTATGCTTCCCGCGTCCTCAAGTCCGCTTGAAACCTCGACGAGACCGTCTTTGAGGTCGTTCACGCCCTCGGAGAACTCCTCTATGCCCTCTGACAGAGCGCTTGAAAGCTCCGCGCCTGCCGAGCTTACTACCGCGTCTACCAGCTTGGATGCTGATTCACCGATCTGTCCGCAGGAGCACAGCGCCGTCACAGCAGCGAGTATCAGCGCGAACAGCTTTAAAAAGCCGTATTTCTTCATGTTTCCTTCATCTCCTGTCAGTTTTTAACAAGGCTGAAAGCCTTTGCTCCGTGCGGGGCGACGCGCACGCCTATCTTCTGCGCTACGGGCGCCTTGAGCCCGCTCCACAGCTCGGTGCAGGTAAACGTGCCGTTCAGCTCCAGCTCCTTCATCGGTATCTCTATCCTGCATTCCTTGTCGCCCGTGTTGAATATCGCGGCGTAGGTGCCCCCGTTCACATCGTTCGCTGTCCATAGGATATGCTCACAGCCTTCAAATTCCTTGCGCCATACCTAATA
>JAFZOA010000403.1 GCA_017550775.1 Ruminiclostridium sp.
AGGAAATATAACAATCACATAAGGAAGGACAACACTATGGAAAAGAAAGAACAGCTCTACGAAGGAAAAGCCAAGAAGGTATTCGCTACCGACGACCCCGATCTCGTGATCGTCTCCTACAAGGACGACGCCACCGCTTTCAACGGCCTCAAAAAAGGTACTATCGAAGGCAAGGGCGTTATCAACAACAAGATGACCAACTATATGTTCAAGCTTCTCGAAAAGGAAGGCGTTCCGACTCACTTCGTCGAGGAACTCTCCGACCGCGAGACCCTTGTTAAGAAGGTAGAGATCGTACAGCTCGAAGTCATCATCAGAAACGTCGCAGCCGGAAGCTTCTCAAAACGCATGGGCGTTGAGGAGGGCAAGGCTCTGCTCACTCCTATCCTTGAATACAGCTACAAGAACGACGACCTCGGCGATCCCTTCATCAACGACTACTACGCTCTCGCACTCGGCATCGCCACGAAGGAAGAGCTCGACACTATCGCAAAGTACGCGTTCAAGGTCAATGAGTTCATGCTCAAATACTTCAAGGAGATCGGCATAGACCTCATCGACTTCAAGATCGAATTCGGCCGCTTCAAGGGACAGATCCTGCTCGCAGACGAGATCTCCCCCGACACCTGCCGCTTCTGGGACAGCAAGACCCACGAAAAGCTGGACAAGGACCGCTTCCGCAGAGACATGGGCGGCGTTGAGGACGCTTACAAGGAGATCAGAAGAAGAATTTTCGGCGAATAAGCCGCATATTGAAAGGTTTGGTATCTAATGGGCGGTTTTTTCGGTGCGATCTCGCACAACGACTGCATTTCCGACGTATTCTTCGGTACGGACTATCACTCCCACCTCGGGACAAGACGCGGAGGTATGGCGGCATACGACCCTGAGATCGGCTTCCAGAGAAGCATCCACAGCATTGAGAACTCTCCGTTCAGGACGAAGTTCGAGAGCGACGCGGCGGGTATCCGCGGAAAGCTTTGCATCGGCTGCATCAGCGACAGCGACCCGCAGCCCATTCTCGTAACCTCAAAGCTCGGGCTGTACGCTATCTGCAACGTCGGTATCATCAACAACGCAAGAGAACTATACAACGAGCTGCTTGAAGGCGGCTGCGCTAACTTCGAGTCCATGAGCAGCGGAAACATCAACTCCAGCGCCCTTATCGGCGCTCTCATCGCTCAGAAGGGCAGCTTTACCGAGGGCATAAAGTACGCTCAGGAAAAGATCGACGGCACGCTCACCCTTATCATAATGACAAAAGACTGCATCATAGCGGCGCGCGACAAGCGAGGACGGCTCCCGATAGTGATCGGTAAGCGCAGCGACGGCTACTGCCTGTCTTTCGAGTCCTTCGCTTTCCAGAAGCTCGGCTATTCGACCTTCCGCGAGCTTGCCGCCGGTGAGATAGTAAAGCTCACCGCGGACGGCTGTGAAACCCTCGAACCCGGCTCCTACAATATGAGGATATGCACATTCCTGTGGACTTATTACGGCTACCCGAACGCAGTCTATGAAGGTGTGAACGTCGAGGTCATGCGCGCCCGCAACGGCGAGATCATGGCGGAGACCGACATCAAGAACGGACGGCTCCCCGATGTGGATTATGTATGCGGCGTTCCGGACTCCGGCATTCCGCACGCTATCGGCTACGCCAACAAGAGCGGCATACCTTTCGCCCGCCCGTTCATCAAATATACCCCGACATGGCCGCGAAGCTTCATGCCCCAGACCCAGGCTATGCGCAACAGAGTGGCGAAAATGAAGCTTATCCCGGTACATGAGCTTATCGAGGGGAAAAAGCTGCTGTTCGTGGACGACAGTATCGTGCGCGGGACTCAGATGCGCGAGACCGTCGAGTTTCTGTACGAGAACGGCGCAAAGGAAGTTCACATGAGGTCGGCATGCCCGCCGATCATGTACGGCTGCAAGTACCTCAACTTCTCCCGCAGCAACTCAGAGCTCGACCTTATCGCTCGTCAGATAATACAGGAGCGCGAGGGAGAAGATGGTGTAAAGTATATCACGGAGTACAGCGACTCCTCCACCGAGCGCGGAAAGTTTCTGCGCGACGAGATATGCAGACGCTTAAAGCTCACTTCACTGGAGTTCCAGTCGCTCCCCGGTACGGTAAGAGCGGTCGGCTTGCAGGAATGCAAGCTCTGTACATACTGCTGGAACGGAAAGGAATAACGATATGAAAGACAGTCATTCCGAAAGCTACAAGGCCGCGGGCGTTGACGTTACCGCGGGATACGAGGCTGTACGCCTCATGAAGGAGCACGTCGAGCGCACCCGCATAAAGGGCGCTATCGACAGCATCGGCGGGTTCGGCGGTCTGTTCGAGCTCGACCCCAAGGAATACGACGACCCGGTGCTCGTGTCCGGAACGGACGGCGTGGGCACCAAGATAAAGCTCGCGTTCCTGCTTGACAAGCATGACACAATAGGTATAGACGCGGTGGCTATGTGCGTGAACGACATAGTCTGCTGCGGTGCGAAACCGTTGTTCTTCCTTGATTACATTGCCTGCGGGAAAAATGAACCGACCAAGATAGCGTCGATCGTCAAGGGCATCGCGGACGGCTGCGTTGAATCCGGCTGCGCTCTTATCGGCGGAGAGACCGCCGAGCACCCGGGACTTATGCCCGAGGATGAGTACGACGTCGGCGGTTTCTCCGTCGGCATCGTGAGCAAGAAGGCGATAATCGACGGCTCGAAGGTACAGGTTGGCGACACGATCATAGGACTTGCTTCCTCCGGCGTACACTCAAACGGGTTCTCGCTGGTGCGCAAGGTTTTCGGCATAGACAGGCGAGAGGTGCTTGACGAGAAGTTTCCGGACGGAAGGACTCTCGGCGAGACGCTCCTCACTCCTACGAACCTGTATGTAAAGCCGGTCCTTGACCTCATAAGCAAGGTAACGGTAAAGGCGATAAGCCACATCACCGGCGGCGGCTTCTACGAGAACATCCCGCGCTCGATACCGGACGGATTTACTGCGGTAATCGACAAGGGAAGCTGGGAGATACCGTATATTTTCAAGCTTTTGCAGGAGCGCGGCGGCATAGACGAGCACGATATGTTCAATACTTTCAATATGGGTATCGGAATGTCGATAGTTGTACCGGCGGAGGAAGCGGACAAGGCGCTCGAAGCGCTGAACGCGTGCGGCTGTAAGGCATATAAGATAGGTACTATCGACAAGGCCGACAAGGCTATCATCATAAAGTGACGACAAGGGCGCTGCTCATGCGGCAGCGTCCGATTTTCTGTGCAGGAAACTGTTTTACGGAGGAAACACCATGACAAACATCTCGGTACTCGTATCGGGCGGCGGTACGAACCTGCAGGCGCTCATAGACGCGCAGAAGCGCGGGGAGCTCGGCGGGGGGAACATCACCTGCGTGATCTCGTCAAAGCCCGACGCATACGCGCTCAAACGCGCAAAGGACAACTTCATAAGAACGAGGGTGCTCGAACGGAAGGCGTATCCCGACATCGCGTCTTACAGCAAGGCTATGGTCGAGGCGCTTAAGGAAGCGGAGGCAGAGCTCGTGGTCTATGCCGGCTTCATGACCATTCTTGATGAGCAGGTATGCGGCGCTTTCCCGAACAGGATGATGAACGTGCATCCGGCACTGATACCGTCGTTCTGCGGGAAGGGCTACTACGGTCTGAAGGTTCACGAGGAAGCGCTGAAAAAGGGTGTGAAGGTCACCGGAGCGACCGTGCATTTCGTGACCGAGGAGTGCGACGGAGGCCCAATAATACTGCAAAAGGCGGTAGAGGTAAGAAACGGCGACACTCCCGAAATTTTGCAGAAGCGCGTCATGGAGCAGGCGGAATGGAAAATTCTTCCCGAAGCGGTACGTCTTTTCTGCGAGGGTAAGATAAGGGTGGAAAACGGCATTGCTGTCGTTGACCGGTAACGAAAGGAGAAACAATATGGAGATCAACACTATCGAAAAGGAACTTGGAAGCCTCGCGTATCACGGCAGAGGCATAATCCTCGGCAAGTCGCCCGACGGTAAGAACGCCGTCATAGCGTACTTCATCATGGGCAGGAGCGAGAACAGCCGCAACCGCGTGTTCGTTGAGGACGGCTCCGGCATCCGCACTCAGGCTTTCGACCCCTCGAAGATGACTGACCCGCACCTCATCATCTACGCACCCGTAAAGGTGCTCGGCACAAAGACTATCGTCACCAACGGCGACCAGACCGATACGATCTACGAGCAGATGGACAAGCAGCAGACCTTTGAGCAGTCCCTGCGCTTCCGTGAGTTCGAGGACGACAAGCCCAACTACACCCCCCGTATCTCCGGCATCGTACACGCGGACGGCGGGAACATGAACTACGCGCTCCACATCATCAAGAGCCTCGACGGAGACCCGGAATGCTGCGTCCGCAACACCTACGCATACAGCTGCCCCAAGAGCGGCGAGGGACGCTTCATACACACCTATAAGGGCGCGGGCGACCCTCTCCCGAGCTTTGAGGGCGAACCCAAGCGCCTTACAATACCCGCGCTGGACATCGACAGCTTCACAAAGCTTGTCTGGGACAACCTCAACGCGGACAACAAGGTGTCGCTGTTCACCCGCTACATCGACATCGAGACCGGCAAATACGAATCGCGCATCGTTAACAAGAACGTCTGAACGGAGGATAAAACTATGACTGAACTCGAACTCAAATACGGCTGTAACCCCAATCAGAAGCCGTCAAGAATATTTATGGAGAACGGCGAGCTCCCGATAGAGGTGCTCAACGGCAAGCCCGGCTACATCAACTTCATGGACGCGTTCAACGGCTGGCAGCTCGTAAAGGAGCTCAAAAAGGCTACCGGACTTCCCGCGGCGACTTCCTTCAAGCACGTCTCCCCTGCCGGCGCTGCGGTTGGCATCGAGCTTACCGACACGCTGAAGAAGATCTACTGGGTGGATGATCTCGGAGAGCTCTCTCCCCTCGCCTGCGCATACGCAAGAGCAAGAGGCGCGGACAGAATGTCCTCCTACGGCGACTTCATCGCGCTTTCCGACACAGTCGACGTACCTACCGCAAAGATGATCCAGCGCGAGGTCTCCGACGGCGTCATCGCTCCCGGCTATGAGCAGGAAGCGCTTGAAATACTCAAGTCCAAGCGCAAGGGGACATACAACATCATAAAGATCGACCCCGACTACACCCCCGCACCCGTTGAGCGCAAGCAGGTCTACGGCATCACATTCGAGCAGGGCAGAAATGAGCTTGTCATCAACGACGAGCTGTTCGCGAACATTGTCACCGAGAACAAGAACATTCCCGAGGACGCTAAGCGCGACCTTGCTATCGCGATGATAACCCTCAAATACACCCAGTCCAACTCCGTAGCCTACGCGTGCGGAGGTCAGGCTATCGGTATCGGCGCGGGTCAGCAGTCAAGAATACACTGCACACGCCTCGCCGGTCAGAAAGCCGACAACTGGTATCTCAGACAGTCCCCGCAGGTGCTCGGATTACAGTTCGTTGACACTATCCGCCGCGCAGACCGCGACAACGCGATAGACCTGTACATCGGCGAGGATTACATGGATGTCCTTGCGGAGGGTGCATGGCAGAACATCTTCAAGGTAAAGCCCGAGGTGTTCACCGTGGAGGAGAAGAAGAAGTGGCTCTCCACCATGAAGGGAGTTTCCCTCGGCTCGGACGCGTTCTTCCCCTTCGGCGACAACATCGAGCGCGCTCACCGCAGCGGCGTTGAGTTCATAGCGCAGCCCGGCGGCTCTATCCGCGACGACAACGTTATCGAGACCTGCAACAAGTACGGTATCGCTATGGCGTTCACGGGAATAAGACTGTTCCACCACTGATAGAAACAGTG
>JAFZOA010000404.1 GCA_017550775.1 Ruminiclostridium sp.
AGAGAAGCTGTATGAGCGGTTCGTTTTCTTCAATCCCTTGTCGATAGCCTTGAAAGCATTGTTGGAGTTTGCGTAGGCTTTCAGAATGTTCTTGATCGTCTTTACGCCGCCGAGCTTGTTGTGGATATACAGTGGTATAAGAGTAAGTCCGTACTGGCGGTTGCGGTAGGAGGAGCTGTCGCTCAGTGTGTAGCCGGGGCTGTTGAGATAGTGCGACATCTGCTTCTTCATTGAGGTCACGGCACCGTTGAGACACAGCATAGCTCCGTAATTCGAGAACGCCTCCTTGAACCACGTTGCGCAGTCCTTGCCGAGATAGCGGTAGATGATGCTGTGGAATATCTCGTGGGATAGGGTAGTGCGGAAGTCCTCCGGTTCGTTGGGCGACAGCACGATATAGCAGCCCTTGGTAACATTCGTGGGGTCGGCCTTCATTGTCTTGCCGACGACATTCTTCGGTGCGACCTCGGAATCTATCCGTATAGCGTCGGGATCAACAAGATAGATGTGAAAGTACTTTTCGCGTAAAGTTGAGCTTCCGTTCACGAACTCATGATACGGTTCGAGGAAGCCGTACTTCGTGAAGTACACGTTCACTATGTCTGCGAGGATAGACTCGTAAAGCTCAACATCCTGTGTCGAACGTTCGCTGTGTAGCATGAAGCCGCCCGCGGTGAAGGTGCGCTCGTCGAAGAACTCGGGACGAAGGTCGTCGGGAGTTGCGGTATCGATGTTGTACGCGTCGATGATCTCCTGCCTGGTGTATTCGTCGATGATGCCGTAGTCCATGAGCCGGTTGAGCTTGCCGTTTACGGTACAGCTCGAGATATCGAGCTTGAACGTATCCGAGCCCCTCACACCGCCCGCATTCACGTTTACAGTGCGGTAAAGCTCAACGTAGTTGAGGGTATCGTAGGTCACGTCACGGAAGCTTGCGCTTACGGATTCGGTCGTGTCGTACTCCGCGAAAAGCGGCGAGCCGTCCTTTGCGTTCAGGTTCACTTTGTACACATTTCCATCTCCGGACGCGGATATCGTGATATTGTCTATCCGTGAGAGCCGGAACGGATCGTCGCATTTCTTATCTACCAGGCGGGTCATCGCGCTTACACCCGTACCGCGGGGCAGGGTGGAAAGATCAACTCTGAGCAGGGTCTTGCCCGCAGGACGTGTGAACGAGAAATTACCGGTACTGTCGGTGGTTACGGTCTTGATGTAATAGTGCTCATAGCGCTTGAGACCGTTCTTCGAGTATCTTTCGCGGGAACCGTATACCTCTATCGAGATGCCGCCCGCATTAAGTCCGCTGTCGGCGGATATGCTCCCTCTGAACAGCAGGTCCTCTGCCGAAACGGCGGGTGCGCCGCATATTATAAGAACCGCGGCTAAAAGCACAGCGGTGAGTTTTTTCAGATAAGATGTCAAACCGGTCACTCCTTTTTTACAGATAAGATATGTTGTTGCTCTTCCCCTTGTATGAAGCATGAAAGATACGACGCAGTATTACAAAATTTCATACTATGGTTTGTTCGATTTCATGCAGTTTTCACAATAGTATGTTATTATCATATCATGAAAGGGAAGGTGGTACTTCAATGAATACGATCAGACGCTTTAAAAACCTTGTCAGCATACTCATTCTTTACGCTTCAAACCTCATTGTGAACGACAAGCGCGCGTTTGCCGACATGAAGCGCGAGACCGAAAACAGACTCCGTATCACCGGGACCGTGTTTCCGAAGCTTACAACAAGCGAGAAAATGTAGCTTACTTACAAAAACTGACCGACCGCCCTCGGAGAAGAACTCCGGGAGCGGTTTTGTTGTTTTAGGCTGATGCTGATGTTATCGGACAAAAAGCTTATTTGTTTATTCCAGGCATTCGGCGGGGGAAGAAAGGGACTCTCAATATTTCCTGTGTACATCCCTGACTTCTATCACAGAGGTCTCATTGTCCGGCTGGGAATGTCTTGTCTCGCGCGATACCTTTCTTCGCATGGAGATAAGTCCGAATATCGCGTATGTATCGAGCGCAGCTTCAAATATGATAGCTATGCCCATGATGAGGGATATCGCCTC
Organism: Ruminiclostridium sp.; assembly: GCA_017550775.1. Next base: position 2,079 of record JAFZOA010000404.1, read on the forward strand.
ACCGAACATATTGGGGTAGATGCAGACGAAAATGCTGAGTACGATCACAGCCGCCGAAGATATCAGGAGCAGATACCATTTCGGAGCTCCGAGGTTCCTGACGATAAACGCGCGCCGACAGTTCACGATGCTCTCTATCAGGATAAGCGCGCCTATTATGATCGCAAGCAGGTTTTTGAGCGCTTCAGCCTGGACGATGAACGCAACGCCGATAATGGTTATCAGCACGCCCGTCGTGAGTCCGCGCCGGAAGCTGTACGGGCGGTTGTTTGTTATGAATGCGATGAGGTCGAACACACCGTAGCAGACCATGAGAGCGCCTATGACTATGAAGAGAATGTTCGTGGTCATGTCGCGGTAGATTATCAGGAAAATACCTATGACAAGCTCGACCACGACCTGAAATATGAGCGGAACCTTGGTTTCCTGCTCCGATTCCTCGATTATAACAGAGATGTTCTTTTCTTCACGCATGGTAAAAGCCCTCCTGCTATTTCTTCTTGCTGTACCTGATCGCGAGCACGATCGCTATTACCGCGAATGTCAGGAACACAACCGCGATGCCGATGTAAATGAACGCCATCATTCTCCGGCTTGTTGCCTCGGCGGCATCGAGACGGGACTGATCCTCCGCGGAGATCTTTTTCCTTTCGGGCTGGTCGATATGTGAGAGATCTATCTGGTCGGAGCTTGTCTCGCCGTTCTTGCCTGCAAATTCATCTTCCACGGGATCACCGGCAAGCTTCTCCTTGACTTCGAGCTCACTCATGTGGTAGGTGTTCACCTCGAAATCCCCGCCAACCTCGTCGTCGTTCTCATCGAAGCTGTATTTCGCGGTGATAAGCGTCATCTCATCATAGGAGATGTTCATCTCCGAGAAAACGGTAAGTTCGCGCTCACTCTCGGGTATTTCAAGTATCTTATCGAAATGCCCGCCTACCGTGTCATAGCGGTAGAGAAAGCTGTTCGTACAGATATATATATTGTTGTTGTAGCCGAAGCAGTACTTGGGGTACTGATCATCGCTGTTCGGGATAGCTATTTCTTCCGCGCTGCCGTCGTAGGTCGCGCAGATAAGCGACATGGTTTTGAGATCAAGGAAGTACCAGTTCCCGTTGATGTAGTTCATTGGCGATGTGCACTGGTACTTTTCGTTTTTATCGGAGAAGAACTTATCATCGAACGCACCGGACTGAGTTGCCTCCGGGGTCACGTCGATCCAGTCGGGATTGACGATGTAGGAGATCTCCCAGTTGTAGTGGTCAAGCTCCTCGAATTCCTCATCGCTCTTTAGGAAGTATTGGTGACCGGCAAATCCTATGTCATTCGTGTCATTGTTGAGATCGTAGAGCGCGGTGTAGCCGTCGTCAAAGACGCCGTCGTCCCATGTGGGGTCGGCGTGGTACCACTTGCCGTCGATATTGAGCATTACCCAGTCATGCGCCATATCATAGCTTGACACGGTGACTGCGGGAATGCCGGCTTCGTTGAGTAAGATCGCGTAAAGCTTCGCGTAGCCGGTGCAGACGGCTATCCCGTCGCGCAGATAGCCGACGACAGTATGAGTATCATCGGGGTAGAACGCATTGCCGTCATCGTCGTACTCGGCATCTTCCGAGTAGTTTACCGATGTTATGATGAAGTCATAGAGGACAAGCGCTTTTTCCGCGTCGGTCATGTTTCTTTTTACGAGAGATTTTGCGTAGCTGAAGCGATTGTTCACGAGCTGCTGGTCCTGTTTTACAAGCCCGGTGTCACAGCTCCCGTCATCCTTGCGGTAGCGTTCGGAGTAGGTGATACTCACCCCTTTTATCTTTCCGGAGCCGTCGGTATCTATGGAGGACGTGGTGTAGGACTCGCTGTACTTGCCGAAGGTTATGCTCCCGAGGTCGCCGTTTATACGCGTGAACAACAGCCGCAGGTCTTCCTTTGCCGCGCTCCCGGATATCCCGTAGGATGAGAGCGAGAGGTATGAGTCGCCGTTCTTCACCGCCGCGCGGTATTCGTCGAGCAGCTTATTGAGGGTCGCGGTCGGGATAGAGTATTCGACCGCAGCGTAAGCGTTCAGACTCATGGTAAAACAGCACAGTGCCGCCATAAGCAGACCTGCAAGTCGTTTTACTAAGTTTCCCATAGTTTTTCCTTTCCGCCGCAATTCTGAGGCGAGTGTTACTTCCTGTGACTGCTTGTATGCACGCATCGTGCGGATGCGTAGCTCCCCAATTGTCAATTATCAATTGTCAATTTTTCATGAGCAGTACCATTACCGCCTTCTGTGCGTGGAGCCTGTTCTCCGCCTCATCGAATATCTCGTTTGCGTGGGCTTCAAACACCTTCTCGGTGATCTCTTCCTCTCTGTGAGCGGGGAGGCAGTGCTGTACGATAGCGTCGGGCTTTGCTACTGCCATGACCGCGTCGTTCACCTGATATCCCGCGAATGCTTTCTTTCTCTTCTCGGCTTCGCCCTCCTGACCCATGGAAGCCCAGACGTCGGTGTAGATAACGTCCGCGTTCTCGGCAGCCTTTACCGGGTCGTTCACAAGCTCGAACTTGTCGCCGTAGCCCTTCGCAAAGTCAAGTATCTCCGCCGGCGGGTAGTAACCTTCCGGACACGCGAGAGATACGCTCATTCCGGTCTTTAGGCACCCGACGGTGAGCGAGTTCGCCATGTTGTTGCCGTCGCCTATGAAGCAGAATTTCAGTCCGTCGAGCTTCTTCTTGTACTCCCTTATCGTCATGAGGTCGGCGAGCACCTGGCACGGGTGAGCAAAGTCGGTAAGTCCGTTGATGATCGGGATATTACCGTGCTGTGCGAGGTCATCGACTTCCTTCTGATCGAATGTCCTTATCATGATACCGCTCAGGTACCGGGAAAGCACTCTCGCGGTGTCCTGCACAGGCTCGCCTCTACCAATCTGCAAGTCCTTCGAGGACAGGAACAGCGGGTGACCGCCGAGCTGATACATACCGGTCTCGAATGAAACGCGTGTTCTGGTGGAGGACTTCTGGAAGATCATTCCGAGGGTCTTGCCTTCGAGGTGCTTGTGCGGAATGCCGTTTTTAAGCTCGTATTTGAGCTGGTCGGCAAGGTTGAGTATCTCGGTTATTTCCTCGGTGCTGAGGTCAAGCATTTTGAGTAAGTGTTTCATGTCGTTCGTCCTTTCTTATTTCAGTATGTCCGTGAGTATCTTTAAGCCCTTGTCTATCTCGTCATAGCTTATCGTGAGCGGCGGGAGCAGCCTTACCTTGTCCTTCGCGGTCAGTACCAGAAGCCCGTTGTCGAGCGCCGCCTTTGCGACAGCTTTCGCGTCCTTGGTCTTCAGAGTAATACCTATCATAAGCCCTATTCCGCTGGTACCGGCGACCTCCGGTATCTCTGCGAGCTTCTTCCGGAAGTACTCGCCCTTCTTTGTCACCTCCGCGAGGAAGTCCGGGTCTGCGGCCTTCTTCAGCACCGCGAGCCCGCCCGCGCAGCATACCGGGTTTCCGCCGAAGGTCGAGCCGTGTGTACCGGAGGTGAGCACCCCGGCGCATTTCTTTCCGGTAAGGCACGCACCCATGGGAAGTCCGCCGGCAATGCCTTTCGCGAGGGTCACGATGTCCGGCTTGTGGCCGAACCAGTCTCCCGCAAGGAACTTTCCCGTCCTTCCGATACCGGTCTGTACCTCGTCCGCAATGGTGAGCACGTCCTTATCCGCAGTTAGCTCGTAGATCGCGTCTACAAAGCTCTGTTCAAGGGCGTTGACTCCGCCCTCACCCTGAACGTGCTCGAACATCACGGCGCAGACCGTGTCGTCAAGCTTTGCTTTCAGGTCGTCGATGTTGTTTGCCTCGACGAATATGAACCCCTCGGTGAACGGGAAGAAATAGTTATGGAACACATCCTGTCCCGTAGCGGAGAGGGTAGTGATAGTCCGTCCGTGGAAGGAGTTCACAAGGGTGATGATGTTGTGCCGACCCTTGCCGTACTTGTCGAAGCTGTACTTCCGGGCGATCTTGATAGCGCACTCGTTCGCCTCCGCGCCCGAGTTCCCGAAGAACACCTTCTCCATGCCCGCCGCCTCGGTGAGCTTTGCGGCGAAGTCAGCCTGCACCTTCGTGTAGTAGTAGTTCGAGGTGTGCTGTATCTTCCTTACCTGCCCGCACACCGCGTCCGCCCATTCGCCGTTGGAGTAGCCGAGGGAGTAGGTGCCGATGCCGCTTCCGAAGTCGATGTATGATTTGCCGTTTTCGTCGGTCGCGGTCTCGCCGCAGCCGCTGTCCATTACGAGGTCATACCGTCCGTATGTCCCCATAACGTGTTCGTTGAATTTTTCTATTGTATTCATTATAAACCCCTTTTTATACAGTTTACAAGTTACAGTTTACAGTTTACAGTTGTGGTGCCGCCTGCGGCGGCGGATCTGAATAGTTTACAGTTTACAGTGTACAGTTTACAGTGTAAAGGCTACAGTGTTCAATTTTTATTGCTATAGCGATTGCGGAGCTTTTAAATCCGCGCGCGCAGCGCGCACCACAACTGTAAACTGTAACCTGTACACTGTAAACTATTATTTTATCAGCGTGCCGATACCTTCCTTGGTAAGAAGCTCAATCAGGATAGAGTGCGGTATTCTTCCGTCAATGATTATGGACTGCTTCACACCGCGTCGTACAGCCTCCACGCAGCAGTCGATCTTCGGTATCATTCCGCCGGAGATCACTCCCTCGTTCTTGAGGTACGGCACCTCGCTCAGCCCCACCTGCGGGATAAGGGTGCTCTCGTCGTCCTTGTCGCGGAGCAGTCCCACGGTGTCGGTGAGGAGCACAAGGCTCTCCGCGTGGAGCTCGGCGGCGATACGCGCTGCGGCGGTGTC
>JAFZOA010000405.1 GCA_017550775.1 Ruminiclostridium sp.
CATTTTCAGAAGTCCGTTTACCTGACCGACGTCTGTCGCGAGAAGTCCGTAGATGCAGTAACCGACGATGACCCACGAAATAAAGTACGGGAGCACAAGCGCCATCTGCACAAAGCCCGTGAACTTCTTCTGATGCACCTCTGCGAGCAGTATCGCGAGCGTCACCGGTATGACAATACCCGCGACAAGGAATATCAGGTTGTAAAGGAGCGTGTTGACGAGAACGTCTATGTACTGCGGGTTGCGGAACAGATATGAGAAATTCCTGAGCCCCACCCACGGGCTGTTCACGAAAAGGTTCTCGAACAGCGAGTCTCCGGGGACCGGCGTAAAATCCTTGAACGCAAAGAAGATACCGAACAGCGGCAGATAGCAGAATAATCCGTACCATATCACCGTCGGCAGGGTCATCAGCGTAAGCTGACGGTTTTCTTTTCTCGACATACGGGACAACGAACTGTGGGTCTTTTTCGGCATACACATTTCCTTCCTGAAGCGGGCTCGCTTATTACCGCGGATATGCAGCAACAACGCCCCGGCTTTATAACTGTTTTATTATACCACAAAACATATCGTTTTGCAATATAAACATCTGTTTTTTCACAGCGCCATACGTTCCGCAATGCTGTTTTCCTGTCCGCAGAGCTTCCGTACTGTACAAGGTATTGACATATCAGTGAATATATATTATAATTGCATTGTCAACAATGTCAGGAGATAAAACGTTTAACTGCCGCATTCGCCTGATCGGTCAGACCGGCTTCAAAGCCGTAACGATGCATGAGCAGAAAGGATCATATTTATGGATATAGAATACTTACTGTTTTTACAGGATTTCAGAAACAGCATAAACGATGCTCTCACGCCGTTTCTGGAGATGATCTCGCTTTTCGCGGTCACTTATCTCGTTATCATCCCCGCATTCATTTACTGGTGCGTTGACAAGAAAAGCGGTCTTTACACGCTTGCTTCGTATAATGTAAGTGTCTCGGTGAACGCCGTCGTCAAGCTCACCGCCTGTGTTTACCGTCCGTGGATAAGAGACACGCGGATAATGCCCGCGGGCGACGCGATTACGACAGCGACCGGGTACTCGTTCCCGAGCGGACATACCACAACAGCCGTGCCGATCTATGGCGGACTGGCTGTACGCGCATGGAAAAAGCTTCGCTGGATATCTGTGATCTGCATAATTCTCACAGCGCTTACCGCGTTCTCACGCAACTATCTCGGCGTACATACCCCGCAGGATGTGCTTGTCGGTATAGCTATCGGAACGCTTACTTTATTCGGAATGTCAAAGCTGTTCGGATACCTCGCGAAGCATCCCGAAAAAGAGAACATCTTCCTTATCGCAGGTATCGTTTTCGGTATAGCTTCACTTATTTATGTTTCACTCAAGTCTTATCCTATGGACTATGTTGATGACAAGCTTCTTGTCGATCCGCAGAAGATGATGAAGGACTGCTTCGGTGATGTGGGAATGATGATGTCATTCTGCGTCGGGCGCTTCATCGAGAAGACATGGATAAAATTCGAGCCGGCATTCACAAAGGCAAATCTCGCCGCAGGACTTGTGGGCGCGGTATTTACTTTCTTCCTTATCGAAACATTAAAAACACCGCTTCGTGAACTTCTTGGTCTGCACTGGGGCACTTTCGCTTCAAACGCGATAATAATGCTGTTTATCGTGGCTTTATGGCCTGCAGCGATGAAAGCTGTCTTAAAAAAGCCTCATACTGAAACTGCCGAATGACCGGTTAGATAATTAATGTCTGCTCATCAACCGCGAACAGGCTTCATAGCGCAGCTTGAAGCCTGTTCGCGGTTGCAAAAGTGCAAGGAAAACCCCAGAATACTCAAATTTTTCTTGCACTTTTGTCCGACCGTAGGTCGGAATGAGCTTGACATCAAGGAA
>JAFZOA010000039.1 GCA_017550775.1 Ruminiclostridium sp.
TATTTTTGGAAGATTTCTACCATAGGCGTAAAGCTGATCGTTATACCACTGACCTAATTTAAACCCTGTGCTTGAAACATATGCTAACGGTACCGCGAGAGAATTATTCTCTTTCTTATACTTCTTGAGTTCTTCATATCCAGTATTCCAACGATGTTCAAACTTTTTATCCCAGATCATACCGATAGAATCAAGTCTTTCTATCTCATCTTCTGTAAGAATAGGATTATTAGTTTTACGGTAATTTCTCATGCGATCAAGCCATGAACCAAGACGTAACGAATCAGAATCCACATATCCTACAGGTACGTTTAAATCTCCGAATGTTTTCAGATAATTAACCGCACTGTTATAGAATCTCTCGAATGTAAAATCGTGTATTTTCCACACCATTCCAAGTGCGTCAAGAGCAGCTATTCGTTCTTCTGTTAGATAAGCCGTTTTCGTTCCACTTCTACGATTTGTTCTTATATTGGCAATCCACCGACCAAGTTGTATGCCATTTTCGTCGGTATATCCAACAACAGGGGAAAGATTGCCAAACTTCTCTTTATAAGCTACACAAGCATTATAATATCGTTCCCAAGATACATCAGCCGCACTATCCCAGCGCATTCCGAGTTTGTTCAGCTTTTCTATACGTTCAGATGTAAGGATTCCATTAACCGCTCCCTTGTAAACACGTCTGTTTGTTTGAAGCCATGTTCCGATTGTGTATCCGTCTGGAGTAATATATTTCGTCGGTACGTCAAGGTTTCCATGCGTCTTGTGATACTCAACGCATTTTTCGTACATCAGATCCCACGAAGCAGTAAGCGTTTCTTCAAGGTTATCGAACAAGGACCTGCAATCCGCAACTTTATCGATCAGCTCAAAAGCTTCGTTCTTTATGTTGTCTCCGAATCCGAATGAACGGTAATAAGCAATAGCCACCTGCATCTCTTCCTTAATGGAATCAATGCTGTACAGGTTTTCGATATTGTTGACGATATCAAATATAATTGGCTCTTTGGACTTTGAAGCCGAGAGAGCACGTCCTATCTGTTGCTTATAAATGATAGGCGACACCGTCGGACGCATAAGTATAACACCGGATATATCTTCGATATGAACGCCCTCGTTGAGCGCGTCAATGCAGAACAGCAGCTTTAAGTGGTCACTGCAGTCGCTCTTGAATTTCTGAAACTCCTCTTCAGCTGCGGAATCATCAGAATACACAGAGTATATTTGCGGTTCGCGGTCTATACGCCAGAACCAGTTGACACACTGCGAGATATACTCTTGCATTGTGTCATAGTTTGGCGTAAACACGATGTATTTGCCATGCTTATCGGTCATGTGCTTTTCAAATATCTTGTCAAGTCCGTCCGCGTTTTCAAGCGAACGACGGAGGTGTTCAAGATATTCTCCGGCTTTATCACGTACAGCCTTGCTTTTGGCACGGCGGACACGATTTTCATATTTCTCTAAATCCTTCTGATAGGAGTATATCGAGAGAATATACTTTGGCGGGTTTAATATGCCGCGAACGATAGCTTCACCGAGTGTCATCTCACTTGCTATGTTTCCGTCAAAGAGTTCATCAGCCATATTGCGTTGATTGTCAAGATAACGGATAGCTGTTGCGGACAAACCGAGAACAGGTACGTCGGGAAACTCAGACAACAAGGTATTTAAATGAGCCCCCCAGATTTCGGATCCCCCTCGATGGAATTCGTCAAGCACCACATAATCAAAGCTAAGTTGTTTTATATCTTCGTCAGACATCATAGACAGCTTTGCGTAAGTCATGAACACTATGTTTTCAGGGACATAATCATTTGATACCTTTGCAAGGTTTTCAAGCTGCGTTTTAAAGATATACTCCGACGGTGACAGCCAAAGAACAGTCTTATCGGGATTGTCCTCACAGAGTTTGAACCCGATAAAGGATTTTCCTGTACCGGTGGGGTGAATGACGCAAGTTTTGCCAACCGCTTCAAGCATAGCTACAGCGGATTCGTAAGCCTCTTGGTTGTGCCTGAACAGTTCTATCGCCATGCTACTCGCCCCCTCAAAAACTTTCGCAAAATTCTTTATTTCAAGACACAATCCGATGAAACGCAGTTTTTGAGGTGCTATTATCCGGTTTTTATTGACGGTATTTTGACGTTTTCTCCCGTCATGCTACCCATGTGAGCTTGTCCATGAATTCTTTCTTCCTTTTTATAGATGAGTGAACATAACGGTTAAGCGTTACCTCAACGGAACTGTGTCCAAGTATCTCCGACAGGGTCTTCACATCGAATCCGAGAGCTATGCACCTGCTCGCCATAGCATGACGAAGGCTATGATAGTGGACTGACGGGAGATTTACGTTTTTTAGAATGCGTGCAAACCTGTTCTGCATAGTGCGCGGCTCTACGGGCTTAATTGTTCCGGAAAGAACGTAGTTATCTGCTCTGCCCGCGAACGCTATGAGCTTCTCCATAAGGCATTCCGGGATAGGTATAGTTCTGACCGAGCTCTGGCTTTTAGGCTCTGTTATCACAAGCTTGGTTCTTTTGTTGCAATCTTTAGTCTGAATCCGCTGGATAGTTTTGCTGACGGTCAATGAACGTTTTTCAAGATCTATATCTTTCCATTGAAGTGCGCAGAGCTCACCTATACGGATGCCGGTATATAGACTTATGGATATACCGAGTGTTGTAGGTGACGGATTCCTGTCAATGTATGATTTTAACTGCATTTGCTCGCTTTCGGACAATATTTTTATCTCCGGCTTCATGCGTTTTGGCATGATGATACCGGAGATATTGTTTTTTATTCCGTATGCGGAGCCGGCGTATCGGATGATTGACTTCAATAATACAACGACATCGGATATGTAGCGTTCAGAAAGTCCCCTATTGCGCATGGTATTCATGAGATCATAAACGTTCTGTGGCTTAATAGAGCAGCACTCTATATTCCCCAATGCCGGAATGATGTTTGTTTCAAGCTTCATTTTGTAATTTGAAACTGTTGAAGGCTTTAACAGTGGAGTTTTGACTGTTATGTACTCCTCGGCAAGCTCTTTGACCGTCATTTCCGTTACGGCATATTCCTCTTGCGGTTCCGCAAACATTTTAGCTTTGAGCTCTGCGGATTCCTTGGTTTTGCCGTAAAAAGAGCGGTATTTTCGCTTATTGTCGCCTTTTTCATGGATATACAACCTCACCTCCCAGCGGCCGTCTTTGCGTCGATATGCACTTATGTTATACATAATTTACCTCCGATTTAGAAAATTGACAGATGAATTGTGCAAAACTACAAAATTAACTGACAATTTCAGTTAAAAATGAAATAAAGCTTGACATTTTGCTCAAATTTTGATAAAATATTTGTGCAAAACCATAAAATGCACTTATTTAAATATAGAATATCACAAAATAAAGAATTTTGCGAAAATCCGGCGCTGTCATTTAAACCACGTCGGACTTTTTATTCCGCAAGATTAATAACCACGATTCCTTTATTCTCCGCAAATCTCACAGTCTGACCCGTTCCGCTTCGCCGGTTATTACAATAGCAAACACAGCAGTCCGCGAGCTCGACAAGGCGCTTGTTTCTAAGCTTCATACAATCTTCTGTATAATGCTCGGAAAGCACGGTCACGCTATCCGCTGCTTGCAGTATCTTCTCATACCTATCGACTTGCGAGCTTTTCCAACCCTTAACCTGTTCTTCCGACGGACATGGCAGGATCAGATGTAAATGTATATCGTGATGTTCGCTTTTCAACTCAATAACAGTCTGCTCACAAAGCATATCAAAGCCGGCTGCACCACCAGCGTAAAACTCCGTCACTCCCTGCTCATGCAACCCAATTATCGTTTTGCGCAGCATCAAAACCAGCTCCGATGTCACTTTTATTATCCTATGACCGGTAAAGCAACAACTTTTCACAGCAAAATCCTCTCATGGCGGTAGATAACGCTTGCTCTATGTGGTATAATAAGCACAGCGTTTTCCGGCGATCGCAGTTTTTCGTAAAATAGTCCATTTACTGCAAAAACGGCGACAAACACGATTACCAAGCACATCCGGAAGGCTCATTAATACGGACCGCTGACAATCACGCCGCCACCTTGACCATATCCATAAAAGCACGCTTTCTGTCAAGCGAGGAATGAACATATCGGTTAAGAGTGACCTCAACAGAGCTATGTCCGAGTATCTCCGACAGGGTCTTCACGTCGAATCCTAGAGCTACGCACCTTGTCGCCATAGCATGACGAAGGCTGTGGTAGTGAACTGACGGTAAATTTGCTTTTTTCAGCACAGCGGCAAATCTGTACTGCACAGTGCGCGGCTCAACGGGACTGCATTTACCTGATAAAACATACTTTTCCGCGCTGTCTTTGAACTGTTCAAGCGTTTCAATCAAACATTCGGGTATAGGAATAACACGCACCGAGCTCTGACTTTTCGGTGGCGTGATAACAAGCTTGGTCTTACTTTTCCCGTTATAATTCCTGATACGCTGAACCGTCTTATTCACCGTTATAGTGCGGTTTTCAAGGTCAATATCCTTCCATTGAAGCGCGCACAGTTCACCTATACGCATACCGGTATGCAGCGATATCGCGATACCAAGCGCATTAAGGTCAAAATCTGTTTCAAGATACGCCATGAGCCGCGCCTGTTCCGTGCTCGACAGCACCTTTATTTCCGGCTTGGTGCGCTTGGGCATGACGAGACCTTCAAGACAGTTATTTATCCCATAAACACGGCTCCCATAGCGATATACGGATTTCAACAGCACAATAATATCCGCTATATACCGCGCCGAGAGCCCTGCTTTCATTTTATTTTCAATAAAAGCATATACATCACGGGCTTTGAGCCCACTGCACTTCAATTCTCCAAACGCGGGAATGAGGTGCTTTTCCGCTTTCAGCCGGTAGTTTGCCTCACTTGATTCTTTCAGGCGTGGCTTTATTGTCGATATATATTCAAGCGTCAGATCTCTGACGGTCATTTCCGTTAAACAAGCATTGCTCGTGGATATATCGCGAGCCGCAAGCATCTTATACTCCGCTTCTTCGGGTGTATTTCCGTAATATGAGCGGTAACAACGTTTACCGTTCTCATCCTTACCGAGCGATACACGGGCTTCATACCGTCCGTCCTTGCGCATATATACATTTCTCATAATCATAATCTCCTTTTGTCCGAAAACAATTGACTTTTCTGCGTTTTTCTGGTATAATGATCACAGATTCTATTCCCATATTTCATTATCATAAAATGGACTATTTTACGAAACGCCAGTGTATTTTTCTCTTATCTGCACCGGCGGCGTTTTTTTAAAAGGCGGCAAGCAATAGCACCTGCCGCCGTGACGGTAATTTCCGTTAAAGCATATCCGTCTCATCATCAGCGAACCCGCTGTCCGCCCTCATCTCATACGCATAATCAAAGCTTGCGTCCTTGAGCTTGATGATAAGTCCCGCGATAGTGCTGAATATAGGTGAGCTTACCGGGACGCGCCCGACCATATCGCTGAGCACAGTCAATGCTTCCAGTCTGCTCTTGCAGCCCAGCGACTGCAAAAGCATTCTTTCCTCTACTGTTAAAATGCTGTTCATACAATGTACCTCCTGTTTTTAGGTTTCTTTTATGCGCGCATCGTGCGCATAAAAGAAACCTTCTCAACTACATCCTGTAGTTATCTTGTTTTTTTCTTCCGGTGCTCTGCTGTCTTTTCGGGAGCATCGGGCTTGTCCTGCTGCGGTTCTTCCCTGCGTTCGCCCTGCTTACGCTGTTCAGCGACCTCACCGCGCTGAATATCCCTGCCGCAGGTCATAAACTCATGCAGTGGCTTGAAACCTGACCTGTCCACATAGTAAGCGTCACCACCGACAACCACAACATCGCTTATACTGAGAGAATGTCCCTTGAAATCTTCAGGACGTTCAGTATTAAACTTCTGATATATCGCTTCAAGGAGCTCTCCCATTCCTGCCCCGTGCGCAGGAAGAATATCGCTGCTTGCCACATACATCTTCTGATACATTCCGATCTCAGGCGTGATACCGCGCTGTTCAAGGTGTGCATACGGCTCGAATGATATATCTCGTCTTTCGGGCAGATCGTCACGGAGCTGATAAATCTCGAATGTAACGCCTTTGCGCTGATCTTCGGCAGGAGGATTTTTCATTATCTCCGCAAGTGCAGCATTGCACTCCCCGAAGCTACCGCGCATAACGACTTTATCATTCTGATACGCACCGTTACCGTCCTTTACTATCCTTTGCAGATAGTGTGAATGTGCCGGTTTCGAGCCTTTTGTCATTTTTATCATATACTGTACTTCCGGAGCGTGTTCGGGAGCGTCCCACTGCATAGGACGGCTATTGTTCCAAAGTACCTGCGGATGAATGAACTCACAACGTGCCTTGCCTTTGCGCTCATTAAAAATCTCCATGAGCGCCTTTTTCGCTTCTGGTATGCTTGCTATACCGGACTTTACCGTTGCGACCTGTCCGTTCGCACATAATGCTTCGACCTCATACTTTCGGTTTACCGTCTGCGATACCGCATAATGCTCCGTAGGCAGCGGTTCTATGTTATGTTCACGCTTACGTTCTTCAAGAGCCGCCTTTGCCGCTTCATACGCCTGCTTTTTCTGATCTGAATAAGTCGCATCCTGAAAAAGCCTGTATTCCTCCGGAGAAATATCCATTTCTCCGACCTCGCCGGTAGTGGTGACATAGGTGACATTCACCGATGTGACCTTTTTATAGAAATCCTGCGGACGTTCGCCCGATTCCCTTTGAGCCGCATCATATTCCGCATTGTCAAGCCAACCCATACCCTCGACATGATACTCGTTTGCAGATGTCGTGTAATATTTCGTTTCCGGAATCCCGCGATAATCGTCCCGTATCTCGACCTGCTCCATAGGCAGCAGGAATTTACCTTCAACAAGCGCAGACAGCTTCGGCCCCTCTATCTCCGGTGCCGGCATTTGCAGCTCTTTTTCCCTGTCCATGAGCTTCTCATACAGGAAACACAGCATAACAGGGTGAGCTTCGGTCAGGAACTCCAGCCGCGCCCTGTCGCTGTCGAACGGGTAATCTCTCGCCTTATCTTTGACAGGTTGTGAAAAGCGTCCGTCCTGATCTTTGAGCTGAATAGTCGCGGCTATCGTGTACAGTGCCCGCTTCAATCCGAACTGTTCTTCAAGATCTTTGACCACGCTCCCAATATCGTGAGCCGCATAACGAGCCGAAAGATTCTCATTTATGTACTTAATGCAAGCCTTTGAAGCGCGCAGGCTGTTACGCCATTCCTGTTCCCGCGAGCTCTGTTTTGCCGCCATATATGACATAGTGCATATCGGTATGTCCTTGAATGTCGCGGGATCTTCCTGTCTCGTTTCGGGAATGACCGGCTTTGCCGCTTCTTTGGCAGCAGGAGAGCTCGCGACTTTCTCCGCTTTCGCCTGATCATACCCAGCCTTGACCTTTGCCACAGCCGCTTCATAGCGCGGAATATCGGCTTTATTTATCGTGATAGTCGTCGTAGAGCTGCTTTTCAAGCCGCTGAACCGTACTCCGTCCGCGTCAAGCTGCTTTGCGATATTCTCAGCATGACGGTTTTTCAGTTTCGGGTAATACTGCAATTCACTTCTGTCACCAAGCTGATCATACGGGGTATTGCCGATAACATTGGGATTTTTCGGTTTCTCAGGTGCGCTGCGAACCGGTGCCGGGGCTTCGTGTTCATACTCAGGAAGCGGAAACGGATATTTTGGCGGTGGCGGCGGTTCGGGATAACCGTAGTCCTCTGACACAGGCGGAGCTTCATGCCGCTGTTCACTCCGTGCCGGACGTGCGGGAGCGTCATACTGCGGCGCAGGTGCGGAATATCCCACAGGCTGCCGTTGATACGACGCAGAGCTTTCCGTCCTGCCGTTTAACTGCGAATACATAGCCTTAACTTTTGTTACAGCCGCTTCATATCGCGGAATATCCCTCTTGTTTATCGTTATCGTGGTCGTAAATCCCTTGCGAACGCCGCTGAACCGCACTTCGTCAGCTTCAAGCTGCTTTGCGATATTGTCGGCATGACGGTTTTTGAGATTCGGATAATACTGCAACTCGTTCCTACCGCCGAGCGCTTCATAGGGCGTATTTCCGAGTATATTTGGATTTTTAGGTTTACCCGCATAGGGCTGCTGATAGTTTGACATTTTCTCCTCCTTTTTGGTGTTTTTCTCCGAGACCGGAGCGTCGAACTCCAGCTGTGCAGCATACTGATAGTCAGGTATGGCGAAGTTGTCACTTCTCCCCGCTGCTTCAATCTCATCACGGGACAGCGCGATCTCTCCGTTGATATATACATCAAGGTCTTTGTCCCACATTTCAAGCGCGACCGCCTTTGAAACTGTCGTAAGCCCCTCGGTATCGGCTTTCGCACGGTTCTGATTTTCCTCTTTTTCGATACCGAAAAAGCCGTCGAAATTCTCTATCTCATAGCGTTCAAGAGCCATGCCCTCGGAATTGTCGGGATAGAGCAGATAAACAGCCTCTCCGTGGTCGAACGCATCAAGCGCGGCTTCTTTACTGCCCAGCGGAGTCATGTACGAAAAATCATACCCATAATTCATACGCTGATTTATTATCGCTTCTGTATCTGCAATCAGCTTGACAGTTTCCTCGAAATCCTCATGATCGGCGGCGAACACCTTAACAGCTTCGATCTCGGTCTCGTCATAAACAAGTCCGTCATCAATGCCGTGCTCGATGATAAGCTCCGCTTTCTGAATGTTATTGAGCTCGTCGTCTGCTATAATATCCTCTACCGAAAGCTCTCGCTTCTGCATTTTCAGCAGTTCGGATTCCACACCGGAGATGATAGTTTTTGCCGCAGTTTGTATCTCCTGCAGCACCTTTTGTAACTGTTCAAGCGTTTTTCCGTTCGTCCACGTCGCTATGTACGGAAAAGAGTAATCAGATGTATCTATCCCGAAGTGCTCCGCAACAATAAACGCTGTGGATTCCGCCTGTATCTCCTTTTCATTTCTTGGAGATTTAGCTGTTACGATCTTCTTATTTGGGTCATGCAACAGACAATGAGCTGTCTCATGGAACACGGTCTTTACCGTCTGCGTATCGCTCATTCCCGTCTTTATCACAATTCGCTTGCTTTCGGGATTGTAGTAGCCCTTTGCGCTGCCGCGAATGTCTTCAAACTCAATGTCTATACCCGTGACCTTGCGGAGAGCCTTGAATATCGCTTCCATTTTAGCGGAATCAATATCGCCTTTCAGTTCCTCGACCGGTTCAGGAATGGGAGCTCCCTCCGTCTGCGACACATCGAACACATACGCTTTCTTGAACGCAATGCCGGTGACATTCTCCGAAACGGTCTCCATTTTCTCCGTACCGTCCTCGTTGTATAGCTGATTGCCGAACTCGTCCTTTGCCGCACGCTCGTATTCCTGATACTGATCGGTTTTGTACCGCACGGGAGCCAGTATCGGGATACCGGCTTCACCTTTCTTGACCTGTCTGCCGAGCTGCTTCCACTTGCCGTAAGCCGCAA
>JAFZOA010000406.1 GCA_017550775.1 Ruminiclostridium sp.
TGCCTATGACACCCAATGGTAAGATCGACAGGAAAGCACTGCCGGAGCCTTCCATCGGCGGCAGATCAGCCTATGTTGAACCGGCTACAGAGAAGGAACGGATAGTTGCTGAGATCATGGGTACGATTCTCGGCGTTGGTGAGCCGGTAAGTGCCGAAGACAGCTTCTTTGAACTCGGCGGTGACTCTATAAAGGCTATCCGTATGGTAAGTCTTCTTCGCGAAAAGTCCGTACAGGTTTCCGTTGCCGGGATAATGAAGAATAAAACTGTACGCGGTATAGCCGCAGACGCTGTTATCGAAACTGCTGCTGTCATCAGTCAGGAACCGCTTGACGGTTACATAAAAGATACCGCGATAATAGCTTATTTCAACGATCTCGGGCTGCCCGAGCCGTGGCACTATAATCAGGCACAGCTCTATTCGCTTGCGGGACGCGCCGAACTCCGTACTCTGCAAAAGGCATGGGATTCACTGACATATCAGCATGATATGCTCAGAGCAGTCGTTCTTGACGGCAGGATATTTGTCCGCAGCGCGAATACCGAAATTGCAGCAGAAGAATATTCCGCCGCTGATAGATCGGAGATAACCGCGATATGCTCGAAAATACAGTCACATATAGATATGCGCGAAGCACTCGTCAGAGCAGCTCTGATACATGGCGAAGACACTGACTATCTTTTCATAGCCGCACATCATCTTATTATTGACGGCGTTTCGTGGCGCATTATACGATCTGACCTTGAAGTGGCTTACTCGCAGGCAGTTTCGGGAACAGAGATAAAGCTTCCC
Source organism: Ruminiclostridium sp. (assembly GCA_017550775.1). The sequence continues at coordinate 795 of JAFZOA010000406.1, forward strand.
GCCAAGACGAACACATATAAAGACTTTGCAGAGCTCCAGCACCGTTACCGTGACAGCTATATCCTTGCACATGAGATCCCTTACTGGACAGCAATACAAAAGAAGGTCGAAGCACTTTCCTGTTCCGCAGCAAAGGCTCACAGCCGTCGGTTTGAACATATTACCGTATCTCTCAACGAACAGGACACCGGCAGATTTATACACGCTAACTTCAGTATCATCAATGCGGATATCAATGATGCACTTCTTACCGCTGTAGGCACGGGATACCGTGCTCTGACCGGTGAGAGCAGTGTTTCTGTTCACCTTGAAGGTCATGGTCGTGAAGATATGGGCGAACACCTGATAACAGACCGCACAGTCGGTTGGTTTACCTCGATGTATCCCGTAATTCTTGAAGGCCTGAACGGAGATGTGCGGCATGATCTTCTCGCGGTCAAGGAGACCCTGCACCGCGTTCCGAACAAGGGCGTAGGTTACAATGTGCTTCGTTATCTTGAAGGGAAAGAAAATATCCCTGTACAGAACGACAGGATGGAGAAAATACTCTTCAATTATCTCGGCGATTTGTCCGGTGAAAATCCCGATGACTCCTCCTTCTTCCGCAACAGCAATATTTACACGGGTGAGTCGGTAAGCGCAAAAAATAACGGCGATCCCGATCTGACTATAAACTGTATTGTCATTAATGGAAGCTTCGAGCTGCGGCTGGACTACAATGCGGATGTATTTGGCAGTGATGATGCGCGAAAATTTGCCGACACCATATTATCTGAAATGAAGCTGATATCCGGTTATCTTTCGGAATGTGATACACCCGCCGTAACCGCGTCAGATCTCGGCGAAACAGAATGGACAGAGGAAGAATTTGATAAGATCGCAAACGAGTTTGCCGCACGCAGTGAACGTTTGGAGCGTATCTATCCGCTTCTCCCGATGCAGGAAGGAATGCTCCTTAAGGCTGTTACGGAGCCTGATTCTTTCGCTTATCGCATAGCGGATATTTACAAGGTAAATGCCGAATTTACAGAGGAGCAGCTGATACGGGTGCTTGAAAGGCTCGGAAGAAAGCACGAGGTACTTCGCACTGCAATAATCTATCGCGGAGTCGGTCAGCCGAGACAGGCAATAGTTGACAGAAAGCTCGGGCTTACTATGCTTGATATATCCGATTCAGACGCTCCCGAAAATGAACTGGCGCTCATTCGCCGCAGTATTCTGAAAAATGGTTTTGACCTTCAGGAAAAGCCTCTGTTCGGTCTGACCAGCGTAAAAATCTCTCCCGAACGCAGCTATCTTATTGTTTCGGTTCATCATGCTGTGATCGACGGTTGGTGCTCCGCACTGTATATGGGCGATCTCGACCGCTATTTGCGTGAAGCCTTGAGCGGTGTTGAAACGAAGGATGAATCACCTGTTTCCGGACGTTATGAAAAAGCTGTTCGGGAAATTCTGGATAAGGACAAAAACGCCGGTCTGAAATACTGGCATGAGCTTCTTTCAGACTATGAGACACAGGCGCGCATACCGTCCTACGGTATTGTTCCGATGAGTGAACGCAGCAATCAGGATACAATAGCAACATACATAGACGAAGAGACAACCTCGCGATTTACGGATATCTGCCGTGAAGCGGATGCAACCGTCAGCAACGGCACCGAGCTCGTATGGGGACTTGTTAACGCGGTGTGCAGCCGCACCGAGGACGTGGTGTTTGCAAAGGTCGTTTCAGGGCGTGATAATACTGCCAACAGTGTCGATGATGTTGTGGGATTGTTTATCAACTCGATACCTGTCCGCATAAAATTCAACAAAAATACAACTGTCCGACAGGCGCTTTCACAGCTTCAGAAACAGAGTGCCGCAAGCAACAACTTTGATTACTGCGCACTTGAACAGATACAAAAGCAAACTTCATTGGGAAGCGACCTTTTCCAGTCTGTATTTGCGTTTGAAAATTACAACAGCGGAAAAGAAGAATCTGTGACCGGGAACTTGCTCTGTCCTGTCGACATCCGCGAGGAAGTGTTCGACGATATAAGCCCGGTCGCTATGATAGATAACGGTAGGCTCCTGTTTGCGGTTTCTTTCAACACAGAACGATACCACAAGTCCGAAATAAACCGGATAATCGGGATGATCAGTACATTAGTGAAAGAGATCACGGAGCACCCTGATAAACCCCTTTCGGAGCTAGAACCTCTTGACAGCAAGGACAAAGCAGATGTGCTTGAATTGTCAACAGGCGAAACGCTCGACTACGACAAACGCGGAACGTGGGTCGATCTGTTCAAGTCGCAGGCAGAAAAGACACCCGAACGCAATGCCGTAACGGACAGCGAGGGCAGCTTTACATATCGTGAGATTGACAGGATATCCGACAGCATTGCGGCATATCTGCTCGATAACGGCGTAAAGCCGAACACATTTGTTGCAATAAAAATGGAACGGTCAAAGCTGTTTACTGCGGCTGTTCTTGGCATACATAAGGCGGGTGCTGCGTATCTACCGATAGATGCGGACTACCCCGAGGAGCGTATCGCATATATGCTTGAAGACTCAGAAGCAAGCATAATACTTACCGAAGATGCAGTCGGAAAAGCAATTTCAAAGTATGAAAACGCGAAACCGGTGAATCTTGCAGAGACAAACAATCTTGCATATATGATCTACACCTCCGGCTCCACCGGAAAGCCCAAGGGCGTTATGATACCACACAGGGCTATGCTCAACTTCGTTCACTTCATACGTTACCGCTGGAAGCTCAACGAGAACAGCCGTATCGCCTGCCACTCCAACTTCTCGTTCGACGCGTCGGTCGAAGACCTCTATCCCGCGCTGACAGTCGGAGGGTGTGTGTTTATCGTGCCCGAAAAGGAGCGTCACGACGTCTTTGAAATGAGAAAATACATCAGCTCAAACTACATAAACGGCGGAAGCTATTCAACACAGTTCGGACAGCTTCTCGCAAGCGATGAAATGCTCGACGTCGATTATCTCTGTGTCGGCGGTGAGGCTATGACAGTCACTCCCAACGCTCGCGGTCCTGTCTATAACGCATACGGGCCCACGGAATTTACAGTTGATGCGACATTCTTTGAACTTGATAAATCGAGAAAATATGACAACATCCCGATTGGAACGCCGCTTGCAAACTGCTATGCTTTTATAGTCGGGCTTCATGGCGAGTTGCTCCCGCGCGGTATTGCGGGTGAACTGTGCCTTGCCGGACCGCAGATAGCTGAGGGCTACTGGAAGCGTGAAGAACTCACAACAGAAAAGTTTGTAAACTGTCCGTATCTTGACGGTCAGAAAATGTACCGCACAGGAGACCTTGCGAGATACAACGAAGCCGGTCAGATTGAGTACCTCGGACGTATCGACACGCAGGTAAAACTAAGAGGTTTCCGTATTGAACTTGGTGAGATCGAAAGCAGAGCAAGTCAGTTTGAAGGTATCAAGGCTGTCGCCGCAGAGGTCAGAAAAGACAATCTTGTTCTGTACTATACCTCCGAAAACGAGATCGACAATAACAAGTTGAAATCGTTCCTGTCCGAAAGTCTGACGGAGTACATGATACCGTCGGTATATATGAGACTGCCCGAAATGCCTATGACACCAAACGGTAAGATAGACAGAAAGGCGCTGCCGGAGCCGGATCTTTCATCGCTTAAGGCGGAATATGAAGCTCCGCGCAATGAAACGGAAAAGAAACTGTGTGATGCTTTTGCCGAAGTTCTGGGGATTGATAAGGATAGCGTGGGTATCAACGACGACTTTATTATGCTCGGCGGTTCGTCTATCAAGAGTATGCGCCTGACTGTCATAGCAGGCATAGACGGGCTTGTGGTAAATGACATTTATCGTCTTAAGACACCGAAGAATATTGCAAAAGAACTGCTCGGACGAGGCGCTGCCGATTACGCTCTTGATGAAGCCGAAGCAAGAAAAAAAGCTGTTCCCGCAACAATCGGACAGATCAGTATGGTCGATTACCAGTTCGCAAATCTCAATTCGGTAATGTATAATATGCCGGAACTCTATGAGATCGACAGCAGTATAGACGAACAGCGTCTGACAGAGGCTGTCAACGCTGTTATCGAAAATCATCCTGCACTGTCCACTCAGTTTGAAATGGGAAATGACGGAGTTATTATTCAGAGATATAAGCCGGGTTCGATCAGTGTTGTCAGCATTGAAACAATTCACGATAACGACATTCAGTCGGTGATTGACGAACTGGTACAGCCTTTCAGGATCTTCAATTCGCCTTTATTCCGTGCAAGAATATTCAGGTGCGGCGAAAAGCTGTATCTGTTTATGGATATGCACCACGCGATCTCCGACGGAGCGTCAATGGATATTCTTTTCTATAATATCTACAGCGCTTATCAAGGCGAGCCGCTCAAGCCGGATAACTATTATTCGTTCGTACTGAATGAAAGCAGGATGTCCGAAACCGACATATTCCGCGAAGCACAGGAGCATTTCAGAAGTATTCTCGGTGATACGAAGTGGTGCTGTATTCCCGTACCGGATCATGAATCATGGGAAACAGAGCCAGCCGAGCAAACCGTTCTGACCGGATTGACGGCAGATGATATCAAATCAGCTGAATCCCGTCTCGGTGTTTCCGGAAATGTAATGTGCATAACCGCAGGCATTCTTGCGCTGACCCGGTATTGCGATAATTCCGATATACATGTGAACTGGGATTACAGCAACCGCAGCGACGCACGCTATCAGAATACTGTCGGAAGACTGTTCAAAATACTTCCGGTGGCGGTACATACAAGAGATTATGGCAAACTCAGCGACCTTATCAATGAAGTAAACCGTCAGGTATCGGAAGGCATAGCCAATAGCGTGTGCAACTATGCTGAACTTACGGAAGCAACGCTCAGCGATGCTATGGAAATCAATTATCTTTTTGATTTTGACGATAAAATGTTTCTGGAAACAACAGGGTTCAGAAGCGTTGACGCTGATTTCGAATTCAGCGCTGTGGGAGAGCATATAGCAGTATATATTTTTGAACATGACGGAGAAATGGCTGCTTTGGCGGACTATCAGGCGAAAGCTTACGAAGAGGGAAGTATTGCGCGTTTCCTGCAAATGTTCAGAGAGTATCTGCGGAAGATAGTTCTCGAAGGAACAGAAAATATTGAACAGGCGGGAAACATTACATGAAAAAAATCGAATTATCGGAAAATTTTACTTCCGGAAAAATAGTACTGTATGCGCTGCCTGCAATAATTTCTATCATAGTCACTACTTCGTTCGGACTTGTGGACGGATACTTTGTGTCAAATCTGCTGGGCGTTGATCAGTTCGCAGCCGTAAATCTTGTCTTTCCGGTGCTCACAATATTTCCTGCCGCAGGATATATGATCGGCTCCGGTGGAAGTGCCATTATCTCAGACGTAATGGGAAAAGGCAACAAAAATGCGGCTTGTGAGAAATTCTCCATGACCGTGGCACTGACACTGGTGACAGGCGTGATACTTGGAGTTATAGGATATTTCACTCTGCCTGCTTTGATAAACCTTTTAGGAGCTGATGAAGAGCTTCACGGCTACTGCATGGAGTACGGTCAGATAATGCTGTGGTTTCTGCCGGCGTTTGTGGTAAATATGGCGTTTGAGACGCTGTGGATAACGGCGGAAAAGTCATGGAACGGTTTTATAGTCTCCGTCATCAACGGCGTAACCAATGCTTCGCTGGACTGGCTGTTTATAGGCTGTCTCGGCATGGGAGTAATGGGAGCAGGACTTGCGACTGCAATAGCACATCTGACTGCGGCTTTGTTTACGGTCGTATATTTCCTTCTTCCGAATAAGTCGTCGCTCCGGCTCAGACGGTTCGCCCCGTCTGTTTTAAAGGATATACCGGGTCTGTTCTTTAACGGCGCATCCGAAATGCTTGGTACTGTTGCGGGCGCGATCGGTATTCTGGTGGTGAACGCACATGCACTGTCCTATTACGGAGAGATCGGAGTCGATGCATTAGGAGTCTTTGATTACATCTTCGGAATGTTTGCTGCTTTTTTCTTTGGCATTTCGAATACTTCCGTTACTGTGATCGGGTATAAGCACGGTAACAGGAGCCTCGATGAAATAAAAGCGATCCTGAAAAGAGGCATAATCCTGATGCTTACCGGCGGAGTGCTCATGTTTGCGTTGTGTGAGATTTTTGCGGGACCTTTTGCGGGGATTTTCGTAGGGTATGATGACGCAGCTTATGAGCTTGCTGTTCATGCTATAAAAGTGCAGGCTGTAACTTTTATCCTGTTCGGACTCAATATATATGTTTCATCTGTTTTTACCGGGCTGGGAGATGGTCTGTCGTCAATCATCATAGCGGCGAGCCAAACACTTGTTGCCCCGATCATATTTGTTTTCCTTCTGCCTGAGATTTTCGGTGCGGAAGGAATATGGTACACAATAGTGGCGGAATCGGTAATGACAGCAGTGCTGACGGTGTCATTGCTGCTTACCCGATTTAAGAAAAGTCTTGTGAGCGAAAAGAAATCGGAATAATATGAAAGTATTCTTTATCACGATCGAAGATTTAATCAAATACGACATTTCGCATATTAAGCGTATCATGCCTAAACGCTTTGACAAAGCAAATGCGTATAAACAGGAAAAAGACAGATTACTCTGTCTTGGTGGCGCGATTCTTATGGCGGATATAGTCGGGATAACAAATGAATCGGAAATATGTTTTAACAGCAACGGGAAACCATTTGCTCACGGCTTTCCGGAATTCAACATCTCTCACAGCGGTGATGTTTGTGCTCTTGTGACCGGAGATAAACCGGTGGGAATAGATATTGAAAAGATCGACTGTAAAAATCTCACGATTGCGGAACAGGTGTTTTCGGATAAGGAATTTGAGTGGATGAGCTCGGATCCTGTTGTTCGTTTTCACCGTCTTTGGACATTGAAGGAAAGTCTCCTGAAAGCGGTAGGGACCGGACTTGTTGATAATATGAAAAGTGTTGAGATTATTCCCTTTATAGCTGGTGCGCCTGTCACATACAGCAAAACTGTCTGGTATGCTTCCGAGGCTCGCTATAAAGACTGCATTATAAGTATCTGTTCTTCGGAATTCGTCGGAGATATATGTTTGGTTCCGGCAATAAAACAATTATGAAGTTAAGAAAGAACAAGAAATATATGGAATATGAGCTTGACCTTCAAAAAGGTGCAATGCTAATATCGTACATGTTTTGTTTAATAGTAACATATCAAAGGTAGCAGATTCCCGAAAAAACGTTGACAATCCTCTGTACATTGTGGAATAATCATAAAAATGCTTGATTTGTCGGAAAAGTCCCCTCGTCTGATGACGAGGGGACGGATCAGATAGGATTGATTGAGTTTACTCGAACGGTTTTAATAATTCCGCTGTAATCTGAACGCCGAGCCTGAATCCTCGTGCGAAGTCAGCTTCGCATTCAAGCTGTGTCTCGATGTGAAGAGCGTCAGTATAGATGTCGAGAAGTTCCTTACATTCCGGAAACTGTTCGAGGAGCTGCTCCTCGGTGTTGCAGATAGTCTTTCTATTCTCAGCGCAACGCTCGGTCTGAGGAGCGGGTTTCTCGCAAGGGCATATCTCGCCGTAGTAAAGCTGTTCTATTAAACTTTTCATTTTGTTTTCCTCCGTTGTGATTAGTTATGTCACAACCAACATCCGAAAAGATGATAGAAATGTGCTTTATCAATCTAACTTGTCTGCCACTTATTTGCCACTTATTTATGTTAAAAATAGCGAAAAATGACTTAAGATTATTTTTGACGAAGCGCCGGAAACCGCATTATATAAGGGATTGCCACACTTGGATAAAAATGGCATTTCGATTGGGGGTCAATTCAATTCCCGTACGGGTCACCATTGACAGGTCTCGGAAATGCCTATTTAAAGGCATTTCCGAGGTTTTATTTTATCCCGTTTTTGGCTTTGTCCGCTACTTGTCCGCTATTGCAGAAAAAGCAGCGGACAAGGTGTTTTTACGCGCCCTTTTTCTCCTGTTTCTCTTCCTTATTGAGAAAGCCGAAAGCGAAGTCCATTGCGCTTGAAACTCTCGCCTGCGCAGTCTGGAACATATGCGAATACGTATTAAGTGTCGTCCCGGAATTTGCATGGCCTAATGCGCCGGAAACTGTCACTACATCAAGCCCTGCTGAGATCAAAGCTGAAGCTGCAAAATGACGGAATGAATGCAGGCCATAGAATGGAAGCTCGTTTTTCTCGCAGAACTCCTTTAACCAACCGTAAGGAGTCTGATTGTTCATAGGCTCGCCGTTCCATTTCACAAAAAGCCTGTCGTTATCTACCCATTTGTCACCGAGACGAAATGCCTCCGCATCCTGCTCGTCCTTAAGTTCTTTGAGCAAGTCCATTATCGGCTGTGCGATCTTCAGTGTCCGCTGTGAGCGTTTCGTCTTGGTCGTATCCGTGTATATACCGCGCTGTGACGTGTAGTTGGATGTCCGCTTAACACTTATAATGTTATGCTCGAAGTCAATGTCTTTCCATTCAAGCCCTAACATTTCGCTCCGACGGAATCCCGTGTATGAAATGAGATAAAAGAAAGCTCTGTACTTAACAGGCTCGCCCTGAATCTTGCTAAGCAGTATTGAAAGTTCTTCCTGCGTGTAGATAGGCTTTTCCTTTACTTCTCCTTTCGGGATAGTGACCTTTGAACACGGGTTATCCGGTACCAAGTCCATACGAACCGCATAACTGAATACATCGGATATGAAACTGAGATTGTGACGGATCGTTTTCGGTGCAAGGGGCTTGCCTGTCTTTTCGTTTGCACCTTCTTTTGCGAGAGAGTTCACGAAGCCCTGCAGCACTCTTGCATTGATTTTGTCGATACGCAGATGACCTATTGCGGGATAGATACGGTGAGTAAGCTGTAACATTCTTTCATAGGTCGTGCTGCGAAGAGCGTTTTTTGCGTAGTTCTCAAACCATTCCTCTGCAAGATCCTGAAACTTTATTGCAGTTGACACAAATCCACGGTTACAGGCTTCCTCGAACATTACTGCCTGCCTGTTCAGTTCCTTCTGTATCTGACGCTCTGTCATTCCTTCCGGTGGAGTCCACGTCATAGCCTGCTCCTTGTGTCTGCCCTTTGTATCGTACCCGGTGGACACTCTTATCTGATAAGTATTTCCTCTTTTTCTGATGGTTGCCATAAAAATACCACTCCTTCTGATATTATAGATTTTATGACATACCCTTGTACTTTATATTATAGCACTTTGGCGATTTAAAGTCAAGGGGTAAACATGCCATAAAGCCTTATTCTACACACTATTTATGCCGACTTCACATTTTCGGGAACTTCCCCGAACACAGCCTTGTACAGCGCCTGTTCGTCGATCAGATACTTCTTGCCCGCCATAAAGCACGGGAGCTGACCGGATTTACACATCTGACGGATGCGGTACTCGGTGAGACCCTCGATAAGTTTTGCTGCTTCCTTGATTGTAAGAATTCTTCTCATGTTGCTTCCTCCTTGAATTTCATTGTCATGTTTAGCTTATATATCTTTCTGTATGCCTTTGTTGCCCGTGACCGGGCATAGCAAAGCTACGGCGGTACACCTCCGTATATGTAGATCACAAATACGTCACCTCCTGATTATCTGCGTCCACGGCTCTTGTGCTGGACTTGAGTTTCCTGTTCGGGCTTGTCCTGCTTTGGCGTATCATGTACAGGCGACTTCGGCTCAGGCACAACAGGTTTTGGTATGTTCTGGACCGGCGGTTTGGGTACAGGCTCAACAGGCTTGGGTGTGGTCTGTACTGCCGGCTTTGGAGTGGGCGCTGCCGGTTTGGGCGTATTCTGTACCGCCGGTTTCGGCGCAGGTGGTGTCGGCTTGGGTGTATCCTGCACGGGCGGTTTCGGCTCGGGCACGGTCGGCTTTTCTTTTTCGGCTTCCTTGACTTCCGGTTCCTCAATAATCTTATTACGCAAATAAAGTCTCTCAACATAGTCGCCCTTCTTCCGATCATCTATTTCGTGGAAGGTATCGACTATTTCATGCAGAGCTGTAATAAGATTGTTCTTATTTTCGAGGTCAAACCGTAGTGATGCAACTTCCCGATCCAGCTTTTCCTTTTCGGATTTAAGCATCCAGGCATTTGACGGGAATTCGTAACCGTGACGGGCAAGCGTCATAGTAGCCATTTTCAGCTTTAGCTTTTCTCCGATAGACGCGTCACGCTTACCGTTAAGCTCGCACCAGATTTCATACTGATTCAGCAGATCGGTCACACGACGCTGTTCTTTTAAGATGTCATTAAGTTCGGAGGTCAGCTTATCGCGCTCCTTTGTCACCGTCTTTATTTTTGTATTTACCGCATGAATGGAATATAGACTAAAGCGATTGATAATTATAAGCTGCGCACTCAGTTGGAATACATCACGATCGTTATGCGGGAGATATGGCAGACTTTCATTTTTCTTCTCTCCTTTCATCTTTCTCTCAACTATCAATTTAGCAGCGCGGGATATTGCATCGCAGTAACGTATCTCAAGCTCGTGCCCCTTGTTGTAAGCGTCCTCATGGGAAGCTTTGCCAAGATCATCTCTGAACTCAATACGCGATTCGATAGCAGATATGGTATACGCTGCGCCGAGCGTTCTCAGATGGGTAAAATACTTCTGACTCGGCGCTCTTATGGATTCTTCTGGTTTACAGCGAAATTCATATCCCTTTTCTTCAAGAGTTGCGCGGAGGTGATCGTAATTCCTGCAGCACAGCACCAGCGTGTCGATCTCGCGGCGTATCTTTTCCTTGAACGATGTACCCTTGCGGTGCGCGTCCCATTCCTTGTAGCTCATGCCTTGGTGCCTGTTGTTCATGATCGGCTGAATGCCAAAAGCAAGGCATACCCGGTCGGAGTGTTCTCGTATCCTCGCGAGCGTCTTTTTATTACTGTTGTACTTGTAACCGTCGATTCCGTAGACATTAATGATCACATGGTTATGTATATGAGCTTTATCCACATGGGTCGCTATAACTGCCTGGACATTGTCTCCGAATGATTTTCGTATCCATGCTTTTCCCATGCGGTGTGCGAGTTCCGGTGTTACATTATCGTCGGGCGAAAACGACTGGACATAGTGAAGCAGCTTCACGCGTGCCTTTCCTTTTTCGGGGATGGGCTCCTCAAACTTATGGTGCGTGAAGTTCTCGTATATGAATTTCATATTCAGGTAAGCATCCTCGGCATTGGTGAGGCAGTTGTGTGAATCGCAATAAAACAGTCCCTCGGTTTTATCGGGGTCAAGGATATATTGCAGACGCTGCTTCATCCCAGTGTGGATAGCTTTGCACTTAACATACGGCATAGGCTTTCGGTTTCCTCCTTTATTTTCTCGTAGTCGGCGGCGTATATGCTGTTGATCTCGTTGGCTTTTTTGGTGAGCTGGTTGATATTGTTTCCTATTTTCTTGAGTTCATTTATGAGCATCCCCCATTCTCCCGGCGCTTTGCTGACCGTGATCTTATCAGTCAGGCTCGACTGCCTTATGTACTCGGAAGTAGTGATATTAAACCGGGCAGCCCACTTTTTTATCAGCTCCCATTCATCAAGTTCATAGATTACCTCTTTACGTTTTATCTCTTTGTATTTTCTCATTTTTTCTTCTCCCTTCATTTTTTCGGTTTCAGGCAGCGCCTGACGCTGCGCGTGGGTTGTGCAGTTCCGGTCACGGAACTGCTATCGATTTTTGTGGGGGCTCCCA
>JAFZOA010000407.1 GCA_017550775.1 Ruminiclostridium sp.
TTATTTCTCGAAAATAAGTGGCAGATAAGTGGTAACAGCCAAAATCCGAAATAAAGCAAGACCCGCGAACACGCTCTGTGAGCGCATCCGCGGGATTAGTAAATGGTGACCCGTACGGGAATCGAACCCATGATTCCGCCGTGAAAGGGCGGTGTCTTAACCTCTTGACCAACGGGCCGAAATGGTAGCGGCAAGTGGACTTGAACCACCGACACCCTGGGTATGAACCAAGTGCTCTAGCCAGCTGAGCTATGCCGCCATGTATCACTCAACGTGATGTACACAATTATACCACAGAAATTGCTATTTGTCAACACATTTTTTTAAAAAACGAGAAATATTTTTTGTCAGCATAAAAAATGGGGATTAGCAGCGTGCAAATTTAACAATTTGTACTGAAAGTACTTGATTTTTAGTGTGGAATGTTGTATAATAGTTATAAAAGTCGGGAAGGGGCTGGTAATTATCAAGAAGATAGGATTATTCATGGGTCTGTGCATGGCTGTGACGCTGAGCTTTTTCATGTCGCTGATAGGGACATTGACATCGGGGCATTTCACAGTTCTATCATGGCTGCTGAGCTTCGGAGTAAGCTTTGTTATCAGCCTTATCATAGGTCTTATCATACCCATGCCGAAGCTGGAAGCTTCCGTAAACAGCAAACTTGGTCTGGAGCAGGGAAGTGTGAAGGCGAATTTAATGTCGGCGCTGATATCAGACACTATCTACACTCCGATCATGTCGGTTGTAATGGTGCTTATCATGGTCGGAAGTGCAAATGCCGCGCTTGACAAACAGATTGCCGATATAAACAAGGAGCTTACGGGCGTGACCGAGCAGATCACCTCTGTTCAGGCTGAAATAGCCTCGGTAGGCGACACAGATCCCGCAAAGGCCGGCGAGCTGCAAGGAAAGCTTGGAGAGCTCAAAGGCAAGCAGGGCGAGCTTATGGGGAAGAAAGATGGTATGGAAGTCGGCAAACCGTCTATCGGAAAGTCGATACTGATATCGTTGCTGTTCTGCTATCCCGCGGGTTACATAATCATCTTCATAGTCCAGCCGCTGTTTCTTAAGATGCTGCTGAAAAAGTACGGATCTCCCCGCGGAGCAGGCGGACCTCCTCCCGGAATGGGCGGCCCCCCTCCAAAGAACTGAATACAGTGCTCCCCGTTCAGAGACGGAACGGGGAGTTTCTTTGTCTGTCGGCACCGGAAACGCACTTGACATTTTCACCGGTTGGGGATATAATTGGAATATACGGAAAGTAAAAGGGGAGAAGAATGTGAACAAAACGGAAGAGCATCGTTTGCTCGCGGGGATATCGCATGAGCTCAGGTCTCCGATCGACGCGATACTCAGTTATGGACGGCTTATAGTCGCAGAGTCCGGCGATACCGCTATTCGTGAGTACGCGCAGAAGATAGAGTCCGCCGCACTCGGAATGACCGGAGTAATAGACGGAATGCTGGATAAAGCCGCGGACTACGGCGAGAAATATGGCCGTGAGCATTCATCTCTGCCCGCTGCGAAACCGGTTTCCTCACGGACGACTGCTCCGGGCGAAGATAGCAAGGTTCCGCTGGTACTGATAGTTGACGACGATGAGATGATACGCGGTACTGCGAGTGACATACTCGGAAGCATCTTCCGCACCGAGCTTGCGGAGGACGGCAACGATGCGCTGAAAAAGCTTGAAACTGTCTGTCCGTCGCTTATACTCCTGGATATAAATATGCCGGAGCCGGACGGCTTCCGCACTCTTGAGCTGATACGGCGCTCACCCGATTTGTCTGTGATACCGGTTATATTTCTGACGGGCGACGAAGACCGTGAAATAGAGATCCGCTGTCTTAAAGCGGGCGCGTCTGATTTCGTGCGAAAGCCGTTCGTCTCACAGGTCCTTGTGGAGCGCGTCCGCCGTATAATAGAGCTCGACCGGCTTCAGAACTATCTTAGCAGCGAGGTCGCCGTTCAGACCAGACGCTCCGTGCATCTCTCCAAGGAGATCATGCTTGCACTTTCAAAGGCTGTCGATGCAAAGGATCACTACACCAACGGTCACTCCCAGCGCGTAGCCGCCTACTCCGCGGAGATAGCCCGCAGAATGGGAAAATTGAGACGTGAGCAGGAGGATATCTACGCAATGGGACTGCTTCACGATGTGGGAAAGATCGGTGTGAGCGAGGCTATCATAAACAAGACCTCCCGGCTCGACGACGGGGAGTATATGCAGATCAAGACCCACACCACCATAGGCTACGAAATACTTAAGATCATCACCGAGATACCCGGGCTCGCCACCGGTGCGCGCTGGCATCACGAGCGTTATGACGGGCGCGGATACCCCGACGGGCTCAGCGGTACGGATATACCGGAGGAAGCGCGTATAATATGCGTTGCGGACTGCTACGACGCGATGACCTCCAACCGCTCCTATTCAAAGGTGCGGGAGCAGGCGGCCGTGCGCGAGGAAATGCTCCGCTGCTGCGGCACTCAGTTCGACCCCGACATTGCCAGGATAATGGTGGCAATGATAGACGACGACCCGGATTACAGCATGAGCGAGCGTGTCGGACATATGTTCGCCGTTCCGACGGTGACAAGCGGTACAGCCGACCACGCTGACCCCGCCGACATTCCTGTTCCCGTCACGGAGGACGCGGGGAAGGAGCGGCCGTTCATTCCCGAAGCTGCCGGTCTTGATATCATCACCGCGCGCAGAAACATCTCGGACGAGACTGTCCTTGCTTCGACCATAAGGCGTTTCTATGATCTGATGCCCTCGAAGCTGACAAAGCTTCGCAGCGCGTATGAGACCGCGGAAAAGGGCGGGGAGCTGTCTTCGTACCGCATAGAAGCGCACTCCATGAAAAGCTCGTCTGCGACAGTGGGACTTAATACGCTTTCCGACCTCGCGAAGGCGCTGGAGCTCATGGCTAAGGACGGAAACATTGCCGGTATCCGCGAGCTTCACCCGACCTTCACGGAGGAATGGGAACAGATGTACGGGCGGCTCAGAAAGGCGTATGAGCTGCATGACGCGGGTAAGGGGCAGGGAAGCGGTGACATCACAGCGGCACTTCCCGACCTGCTCACGATGCTGCGTCTGTACATGGAGAACATGGACGTTGATGCCGCCGACAGCGTGATAAAGCTGTTAGAAACCTATTCCTTCGGCGAGCCGCTGAACGGGTGTATAGAGGAATTAAAGACCGCCGTTCTCGCCCTTGACGAGGACGGGGTAAACGCAGTATCACAAAGAATACTTGAGGAGATCGGAAAATGAGTAAGATACTGCTTGCCGGCAAACCTGACGACACGCTGAACCGGCTGAACAAAAAGCTTTCCGCGCATTACACGGTCCGGTTCGGCTCGTCCGTTCCCTTCGCGGTATGTGCTGCCGCCGAAAGCTTCAAGCCCGATCTCGCGGTGATAAAGCTGTCCGATGCGGATGATACGCTTTTCGCGGATATCCGTAAGACCTGTCCCGGCGTGAAGATCGTTGCTGTCGGAACTCCGGGTGAAGCCATGTCATACCCGGAGCTGAGAGCGGACGCGATATGTGAATACACCGTCGAAGCGCTGTACGGCGCAGTTACCCGCCTGATGCCGTTAACAGCAGACGAGAGCACCGCCCGCCGCACGGTAATGGTGATCGACGACGATGCCGCGACTCTGCGCATGGTAAAGCTGATGATAGAGGCGGACTACGGAGTGCTTCCCGCGCCGTCCGGGGCAAAAGCGCTCGCAATGCTTGAAAATCGCCGTCCGGACGTGATACTGCTCGATTACGAGATGCCGGGAATGAACGGCATGGAGACTTTTGAGAGGCTGCGCGCGGACGAGCGGTTCGCGAATATTCCGGTAGTATTCCTGACCGGAGCCGTGACTTCGGACGTTACGGACAGGATAGAAGCTTCCGGCGCGGCAGGGTGCCTGATAAAGCCCGCAGACGCGCCCGACATCAAAGCCGCGATAAAGGCGGCGCTTGCCCGATAATAAACTAAAACCACCGGCGTAACCGGTGGTTTTCTATTGTCCCTAAAACGGCTTTTTTCCGTCAAGCCACCCCATGCTTTTCCAGTAATCCGAGTCCGTCTTGTTCCAGCCGTTCTTCTGCGTCATCTTAAAAATACCGTAGAAGAACCGCGTTCTGAACCCCGGCCTTACTCCCGGCACGGCTCTGATGATCGCGGCGGCTTTTTTCTTCACCTGCGCAATGATCTTGTCCTTGTCCTTGTAATCGGCATAGTTTCCGTTCATTTTCATGGTAGTCACGCCGTAGCTCCACACCTTCGGCACACCCCAGAAGAACAGGTTGTTTTTCAGCAGCTTCACCGTGTCCTTTACGCCGGAACCGCCCGCCGAGGTGATGATGAGCCCCGCCTTGCGGAACATGCTTTCCTCCGGTCTGTGGACGAGCCAGATATATGCGAGGTGATCGAGCAGCGACTTCATGCTTCCGGTGCAGGAATAGACAAATACGGGACTTGCCAGAATGATAAGGTCTGCGCGCTTTATCCTGTCAAGTATCGGAGCTACCGAATCGTGATGCGGGCATTTGTCCTCGCCGTTCAGAATGCAGGCAGCACAGCCCCGGCACTGCTCGCCGAAGTCGTTCGGGAGGACGATCTCGTCAAGCTCGCAGCCCGCCCTCCGGAACTCGTCCAGGAACAGGTCTGTGACCGCGCGGGTATTGCCCTTGTGCGGCGTTCCCATGATAGTAAGTATCTTCATAAACGCTCCTTTACGAAATGAACATACTGTCGCCGAAGGAGAAGAACCGGTATCTTTCATCTATCGCGGTTTTGTAAGCGGCAAGCGTCCTCTCACGTCCGAGAAACGCGCTCACAAGCATTATGAGAGTGCTTTCCGGGAGGTGGAAGTTCGTTATCAGTCCGTCGATCACCCTGAACTCATACCCCGGGTAAATGAATATTCCGGTGCTTTCGGAGCATTCCTTCACCTCGCCGTACTTCTGCGCGCACGCCTCAAGAGTCCTGCAGCTCGTAGTCCCGACGGCGATCACACGCCCGCCGCGGGCTTTACAATCCCTTATCTTCCGGGCGGTCTCTTCGGGTACGGAGAAATGCTCGACGTGCATTTTGTGGTCGAGGATATTGTCTTCCTTGACCGGTCTGAACGTCCCGAGCCCGACATGAAGTGTCACGAACGCAGTATCAACACCTTTTTCGCGTATCGCGTCAAACACGCGGTCGGTGAAGTGCAGACCCGCCGTCGGAGCCGCAGCGCTCCCCGTTTCCCGACAGTATATCGTGTTGTACCTGTCCTTGTTTTTCAGCTTTTCGGTGATGTACGGCGGGAGCGGCATCTGTCCTATGCGGTCGAGGATATCGAAGAATACCCCGTCGAAGTAGAACTTAACTGTGCGGTTCCCGTCCGGAAGCACGTCAAGCACCTCTCCGGTAAGCTCGTCCGAGAATTTCACCTTCGCGCCCTTTTTCAGTCTCCGGCCGGGGCGGACTATCGCTTCCCATTCGTCGTTACCGTGCTGTTCGAGCAGCAGGAACTCACACACGACCCCGGTCTCTTCCTTCACGCCGATTATGCGGGCAGGGAACACCTTCGAGTCGTTCATCACCAACAGATCGCCCTTCCGCAGATACTCAGCGAGGTTATAGAAACGGTCGTGGGTGATGCCCCCGGTCGCGCGGTCTATCTTCATGAGCCGGGAGCTGTCGCGCGGTTCGAGCGGGGTCTGCGCGATGAGCTCCTGCGGGAGCTCGTAATAAAAATCGCTTTTTAACATATTTCTTACTGTTTTCCGAAAAATTCCTGTATTCTTTCCTTGTAATCGCTTTCCTCATCGTATGCCGCGTGTGAACCCTCAGGGTAGATGTAAAGCTCCGAGTTCTTTACCTTCGCTGCGATGACCTCCGAACCCTCCGCGCCGAGGACCCTGTCTTTACCGGCTCCGAGCACGAGCACGGGACACTTGATCCTGTCAAGCTCGTCATAAAGGTCGAAATCTCCGGTGCCGCCGGAGAGTATAGCGAATCTTTGCAGCTCGTCCGCGGAAATGAGCCTCGGGAGAACTCTGAACGCCCCCTCGTATTTCCTGCGGTACTCCTCCGAATATACGGTCTCCGCAAAAGAATTAACAAGTCCTTCAGCGTCGCCGTTCGCAGCAAGACGGCTCCACTCCCTGATAAGCTTCTCTGTATTCTCCGAGAGCCTTGCTGCCGTAGAGCCGAGTACGGCTTTTCCGACAAGCTCCGGCCGTTCTGCGGCTATCACCTGCGCGATCATGCCGCCCTGAGAAGTCCCGAAAACAAATGCGCCGCGAATGCCGAGTTCGTCAAACGCGGCTTCCGTGTCGTGCGCCATATCGTATACATTGTACCGATCGGGAAGGTCGGTGCGTCTGTCGAACACATACACCGTGTAGTCGTTCCCGAACATACCGTAACCGGCGGCTATCGCGTCTGCGGATTCCATAACGCTCTTTACGCTGAGCCCGGGTAAGATCACCATGGTCCTGTCTCCCGTGCCGAAGCGGAAATAACGCATCTCAAACGCATCTGTCCTTACGTTTTCTATGTTTATCATGTTGCCTCTCCGTTAAGCGTTTTTCAGCAGTTCTTTCAGCTCGTCGGCGGTGAACTTATACTTCCTGTCGCAGAAGTGACAGCACACTTCTGTCTCGTACTGCTCCTCCGACAGCCGTTTAAGCTCGTCGCGCCCGAGACTCAGCAGTATCTGCTCGGTACGTTCGCGGCTGCAATTGCAGTAATACCGGCACTCCCACTCGTCGAGCACCTCTCCGTCCAGCCCTTCCAACCCCATTCGTGCGATGTCTTCCGGAGACCGACCCTGTTCCATGAGCTCGGTCACGGACTGCATAGTTTTGATATTGCGCTCTATCACGTCTATGGCTTTCTCGTTTATCGGCGGTACGAGCTGTATCAGGAACCCGCCCGCGTGCTTTACTGTCCAGTCGCGGTCAACAAGCACTCCGAGGGCGCAGACTGTCGGTATCTGCTCGCTTATGGCGTAGTAGCTCGTGATGTCCTCGGCTATCTCGCCTGAAACGATAGGCACCTGCGTTGCGTAGGGCTCTTTAAGCCCGAGGTCTTTGATGACCCCGAGAAAGCCGTCCGTGCCGACATACCCGGACACGTCGAGCTTGCCGTTCGGTTTGAGCGGAAGGTCGGCGTTCACGTTGTCGGCATAGCACTTGACGTTGCCCATGTAGTCCGCCGCGACAACGATGTTTCCGGCGGGACCGTTCCCGTTCATGCGCAGAGTTAGCCTGTCGTCCTCGGATTTGAGCATAGCGCCCATTATCGAGCCCGCGGTGGCGAGCCTTCCGAGCGCCGCCGTGGCGACAGGCGTTGTCTTATGCAGTCTGAATATCTCGTTTGCGATGTCCGTGGAGTCTATCGCGGAGCAAAGCACGCTCCCGTCCGCAGACAGCGCTCTGACTATCTTTGCCAATGTATCATATCTCCTTGTTCTTTGCTGTCACGAGCCGCGCCGCGAAGGTAAGCTTCTCGCTTTTTCCGCCGGGTTCGTTCAATGTCGGGTATTCATACACCGCGCAAAGCTCAAAGCCCGCCTCTTTGAGCAGGCTTTCGATCTTTTCCCTCGGCCACGCGGTCTCGGTAAAGAAGTCCGAGCTTCGTGTGTATGTACCGTCCTCGTTTCTCTCGAAGAAGTCAAGCTGTATCTCGGTCACACCTTCGCCGGCGTACTCATTCTCCCACACGCAGAACACCCTGTCGGTCTCATAGACGTAGGTGCTGTCCGCGAGGATATGCTCGTGCTTGTAGGGCGTGTTCACGTCGAACACGAATACGCCTCCCGCGTTCAGGAACAAAGACACCCGCCCGAACACCTCTCGCAGCTCGTCATCGCTTTCAAGGTGGTTAAGGCTGTCGAGGGCGCAGACCGCCGCGTCGATAGTCCCGAACATATCGAGCTCCGTCATGTCCTGGCAGAGGTACTGAATACCCTCGTGCGGCTTTGAGAGCGCGATGTCCAGCATTTCCGGCGATCCGTCGGTGCCGATCACATCATAGCCCCTGCCGGAAAGCAGCACAGAAAGACTCCCCGTACCGCAGGCGAGGTCGAGCAGTATCCCTTTCCTTCCGCCGAAGCGGGAAATGATGCTGTCGTAGTACTCCGCGAGCGCAGGGTAGTCTATATTTGCGGTGAGCTCGTCGTAGTATTTTGCGAAGGAATCGTAGCTCATCCCATTTTGCCCTGCTTGCGCAGACGCTCAAATACCACGCTGTAACCGTCCCTGCCTGTCTGGAGGGTACGGTTTACGCGGCTAATGGTAGCGGTGCTTGCGCTGGTGATATCAACGATGTCCGCGTAGACTTTATCCTCGGTGAGGTACTTTGCAACCACGAGTCTCTGTGAAATGGAAGCGAGCTCCTGCACTGTGCAGAGATCCTCGAAGAACGCTTCGCACTCCTCGATGTTCTTGAGCTGAAGGACTGCTTCATAGAGAAATTCACGGTTTTCATAGTTTATCTGACGCTTTTTCATTTTACTGTCCTTTCCGACCCGCCCCGGGTCAAGCGGCACTTTACCGCATAACGTATTACTATACTACAGTTTATCACTCGAAAGCCAAAAAGTCAATACTTTTTTAATAATTTATTGTCTTGACTTATCGGGATAAATGATGTATAATAAAAGTTAACGCCAAACGGTGAGGTCGTCTGTGAAAGCGGAAAAGAACGCTGTCACAGCCGCTAATGTGTATAACGTATGGTATAATATGATGTTGGTCGGGTAATACCGACTGACATATTGTGGAGGTAACCGGATTTGGAAAAGAAGAAAAAGCGGTTCTCAATAGGGTCGAAAATGTATCTGTTCGTGACCTGCATAGTTCTCGCTGCGGTCTTCGGTACAGCAGCACTCTCATATTTCATAAGCGCCGGACAGATAGATACATACTTCAAGCGCCTTGCGTACAACTCGGCAACAAACTTCGCATCGTTTATGGATACCGACTTCCTTGAGGAACTGAAAACTGTCGCTGCTTCCGACGAATTTCAGGCTATGAGAGACCGGGCGGAGGAAGAAGACAACGAGAGCGAGCTTGAGGAGTACCTTACCGAGAAGGGGCTTTGGGACAGGTACTGCGAAGAGAGAGACCTTCTCTGCACCTATCTTTACAATATGGAAGATATCAAGTATCTGTACGTTATTGTTCTCGGTCCCGCCGATGCCGAGAGTGATATGTTCCTGCTCGACGACTACGACAACCCGATCTATGAAACGGGCTACTATGAGGAACGGGAGTCTGAGCTTCGTGGAATGGATCCTACGAGGGATATCGAGCCCACGATCAATAACGGAGACTGGGGCTGGCTGTGCTCCGCCTATGCTCCGGTACGCAACCAGAGCGGTAAGATAGTATGTCACGTCGGCTGTGATGTTGATATGGAAGATATCATGAAGGAACGTGTCAACTTCCTTGTATATACCCTTATCGGCGCGTTCGTATTCACCGTGCTCGTGCTTCTCGGTGCCATACTGTTTGCGAACCGCGTTGTAGTCCGTCCCCTCAACCTGCTTACTGCGGAGACCAGGAAGTTCAGACCGGCGGAGAATATCACCTATGAACAGGCGGGCGTCATTGATATTGATCTTAAGAGCCGCGACGAGATAAGCGATATCTATAATGTTATCCGTTCAATGGAGAAAAATATCGTGGATTACCTGAACGACCTCTCCGGAATGCATCAGGAGAAGCTGAACATGATGCTGAACCTCAGAAAAGCCGAGGATGATATCAAGGAGAGGGAAGAAAAGATCGGCGAGATAAGCAAGGAAGCGTACCGTGATCCGCTTACCGGTACCGGAAACAAAGCCTCCTACAACAAGAAGGCGGAACAGCTCAACGAACAGATCTCCTCCGGGGCTGCCGAGTTCGGAATACTCATGGCCGATCTCAACAACCTGAAGAAGATAAACGACGAGTTCGGACACAAAGCCGGCGACAACTATATTATTGGCTGCTCGCACATTATATGCGAGATATACAAACATTCTCCCGTGTTCAGGATAGGCGGGGACGAGTTTGTGGTCATTCTCCAGGGTTCCGACTATAAGAACAGGTACGCCCTTTATGAACAGATCACCTCTGAGTTTGCGAAAACCTTTGCAGATATGTCTGTGGATCCACCAGACAGGTATTCCGCTTCTGTCGGAATGGCGGAATACGCCGCTGACGACAGCATGGTAGAGCTTGTGTTCAAACGTGCAGATAAGGCAATGTATGTGAACAAAGTCAAATTCAAAACTGAGAACGGAAGCTATCGCTGACAGCCGGGAAATGCTTCCGCAGTACGAATAATACAGTATCACAGCTCCCTTTGCAAAAACGTAAAAGGAGCTGTGTTCATGTTGCTAAAGCATATGAACAAATGCGTTTTATACCGGAAAAGAAGCCGGTGAACGCCCGAAAATTAAAAAAATTTGCGCAAAACGATGACAAAATCGCAAAAATATGATATAATGATACCGGATACTTTTGCATCGCAAAGGAGGCATCATCATGAAAAAAACAGTTATCACAGTCTCAAGGGAATACGGATCGGGCGGAAGGCTCATAGGGAAGAAGCTTGCCGACGAGCTCGGTATCGCTTTCTATGACGGCGAGCTCCTGTCGCTCGTGGCGAAGGAGAGCGGCTATACCGAGGAGTTCGTCCGCCGCAACGATCAGAAGAAGACCCAGAGCCTCTTGTACCACCTTTATATCGGGAGCCAGATACTCCCCGCTTCCGACATGATCTTCATAGCGCAGTCCCGCGTGATAAAGGATCTCTACAACAAGGAGAACTGCGTTATCGTAGGCCGCTGTGCGGACTATGTCCTGCGCGGGTATGAGGGAGTCATAAATGTTTTCGTGACCGCGCCGTTTGAGAGCAGGATAGCCCGCGTTCGCGACGAGTACGGCGAGAAGCCCGAGAACGGCAACTTCAACGCCTACCTCACCAAGAAGGACAAGAGCCGTATAGCCTACTACAATTACTTTGCGGACGACGCGTGGGGAAAGGTGCAGACCTATGACATATCGGTGAACTCCGACATCGGCATAGACAAGTGCGCCGATCTGCTTGCACAGTATATAAAGGAAA
>JAFZOA010000408.1 GCA_017550775.1 Ruminiclostridium sp.
AATGGAGTACGACTACATAACCGGAGTAACGTGTGAGGAATGGAGCTTTCCTTTCGCTCCGAAATGTCTTGATGTCACGATACAGACCAGGCAGGGCGATTTTATGTTCAGATGCATACATACTCCGATGTCAAGGGCGAACGGTATCTGTGAGCTGCCCTTCAACATCATAAGGGAGAAGATAGGACTTTCGGACGAGACCGATGTTATGCTCATACATGACAGAGAGCGCAGGATGAAAAGAGGTACCTGATGTTCGTAGATATAGTAAAGATCTCGATCAAGGCGGGCGACGGCGGCAACGGTGCCGTGTCGTTCCACCGTGAAAAATATGTCGCCGCGGGAGGTCCCGACGGCGGAAACGGCGGCAAGGGCGGAGATATCGTGTTCCAGGCGGACGACAGCCTCTCCACGCTCATTGACTTCCGCTACAAGAAGAAATACACCGCGCAGAACGGCGCTCCCGGCGGCAGCAGGCGCAGCTCGGGCAAGTCGGCTCCGGACACAGTGATCAAAGTGCCGCGGGGTACGATAGTCAAGGAGACCGAGACCGGGCGCATTCTCGCCGACATTTCCGACGACGAGCCGGTGGTAGTCGCTCACGGCGGCAAGGGCGGCAAGGGCAACATGAACTTCGCCACGCCCACCCGCCAGATTCCGCGCTTTGCAAAGCCGGGCTACCCCGGCGAGCACTTCGACGTGACGCTGGAGCTCAAGCTTCTCGCGGACGTGGGACTCGTAGGTTTCCCGAATGTCGGCAAATCCAGCCTTATCAGCGTGGTGAGCGCTGCAAAGCCGGAGATCGCGAACTACCACTTCACCACCATAACTCCGGTACTCGGAGTGGTGAAGTACGACGAGAAGTCGTTCGTAATGGCGGATATCCCCGGACTTATCGAGGGCGCGAGCGAGGGAGTAGGTCTCGGACACGCGTTCCTTCGCCATGTCGAGCGCTGCCGTCTTATCGTACACGTCGTCGATGTGTCGGGAAGCGAAGGGCGCGACCCGAAGGACGACTTCGGGAAGATCAACCGCGAGCTGTCGAATTTCTCTGCGGAGCTCGCCGAGCGTCCGCAGATAGTCGCTGCGAACAAATCCGACCTTGCGACAGAAGAACAGATAGAGGATTTCAGAAGCTTCATAGCGGAGAAAGGGCTGCCCTTCTTCGTTATCTCCGCCGCCTCCGCCCAGGGCACAAAGGAGCTTATCGCGGCGGTAGCGGGCGAGCTCGACAAGCTCCCGCCCATAGTGCGCTATGAGCCCAAGCCCCTCACTCTCGAAGAGCTTGAAAAGCAGGCAGCCGACAAGCGCGCGTTCACGGTCAAGAAGGAAGACGCTCATTTCTGGTCGGTCGATGCGGAATGGCTCTCCCCGATACTCTCAACGGTCAATATGGACGACTACGAGAGTCTCCAGTACTTCCAGCGCGTTCTGCGCTACAGCGGTATCATCGACGCACTTCTCGAAGCGGGCGTCGAGGAGGAGGATACCGTGTCAATATTCGACTTCGAGTTCAGCTTCG
>JAFZOA010000409.1 GCA_017550775.1 Ruminiclostridium sp.
CTGAGCGGGCTTTTCCGGCTTCGCAAACTCGCCGAGAGCGAGAGTTATCTCGCTGCCATTGACCGCGGTAACTTTGCCGACCTTGATGTTCTTCGCCTTTGGCTTCTGCGTGTCCGCCTGTGTAGTTACGGCAGACTGTGCGGTGTCATCGGCATACGCGGTGACAGCGGAAACCGATGTTGCAGCCATGATCAAAGCACAAAGAATGGCTGCGGTTTTTACTGATCTTCTCATAGTGATCACGTTCCTTTCGTTTTTGGTTTTTGTAGGGGATTTTGCTTTGATGTACACATAATAACACGGGTTCCTTAAAATAATCTTTAATGCTTGAAAAAATTTAATCGCGCCATGTAAACGTGAATGTCGTCAGTCCGTCCGGCGAGGACGCGGCAGTAAGCGTGCCGTTGTGCTTATCGGCGATCGCTCTCGCGATAGACAGTCCCAGTCCGAAACCGCCGGTAGCACTTGTCCGCGATTTGTCGGTTCGGTAGAAGCGGTCGAACAGATGTGAAAGCTCCTCCTGCGGGATATACTCGCCCCTGTTCGACACGGTGAGGATATTGCGGTTCTTTTTGCGGTGCAGCTCCACCTTTACTTCCTCGCCGCCGACGGAATGGCGTACCGCGTTGTCTATCAGAATATTCGCGAGCCGCTCGATCATCTCCCTGTCGCCTTTGCAGGAAATATCCGGCTCGATCTCCGTCACAAGCGTGTGACCATTCTCGAATGCAAGCGCCTCAGTCGCGAGACATACGCCCTCTATTGCTTCGGAAGCATTGAACTCGGACATCAGCAGCTTTGTTTCCTCCCTGTCGTCCTTTGACAGATAGAGCATCTGATTTATCAGCTTCGACATTTTGACTGTCTCGGATTTGATGTATTCAAACCATTTTTCCTGCTCGGAAACAGTCTTTTCGGGCTCCGACGTTATGACGTCGATGTTTGCGGAAATGACCGTGAGCGGCGTTTTCAGCTCATGCGATGCGTTCGCGAAGAACTCCTTCTGAGTGCTCCACGCTCGGGAAATGGGTCGAACTATCTAGCCGGAAACAAGCACGCTTATCGGGAACAGCACGACAAGCGCGCCTATCCCCACAAAGATCAGCACAATGAGAAGCCGCCCCATGGTCTCGATCTGATTGGTGCGGTCGATGAAGATGACCCGTGTCCTGCCGCCCGACTGTTTTACAAAGTATCGGTATGACACATCGGATAGACGGATATATCCGTTTTCGCTGTTCTGCGCGGCTATGCTTTCGGCAGCTTCGCCTATCTCGTCCTCGTTGTCGGGCTTGTTGTAGGAGCTGCTGTAAGCTATCTCTTTTACAGTCCCCTCCGATGACATCAGAACAGATATCCAGCTTCGCGAAGATTGCCTTTTTGCGGGCTGGCGGCTGCTGCTAGAGGGACTGCGCTTTGACGGATCGGAAGCTTCCGGCGGCTCCGGCTTTTTATCATCGCTGCGCTTGTCGGAGTCCTCGCGGGTCACGGCGGTCAGCGCCGAATCGACGGATTTGTCCGTTTCCTCAGTCTCCGAGTGCTGCATACATATATAAATACCGACAACGACCGCCGCTATAAGCAGCGTAAGGCCTGCCATAATGACACCTGTAATGCGTATCCGCAGCTTTTTTATCATTCCCGTCACCTCGATTCAAGGCTGTAGCCCACGCCGCGCTGTGTCTTTATCGACACGCTTGACTTGATCTATCCGAGCTTTTTGCGCAGAAACGAAATGTACACCTCGACGTTGTTGTATTCCGCGTCGGAGTCATAGCCCCATATCTTCACGATCAGGTTTTCCTTTGTCAGCACACGCTCGCGGTTCCGAAGAAGAAGCTCCATTAT
This sequence comes from Ruminiclostridium sp., assembly GCA_017550775.1. The sequence goes on from JAFZOA010000409.1 coordinate 1,849, forward strand.
CGAAAACTCTTTCAGTCCGAGCTTCACGGAATTTGACTTGCAGGAGAGTGTGTAAGTCGAAAGCTCCAGCGACAGATCACTGTACGAAAGCGTGTCGTCGCAGACAAGCTCCGAGGTGCTGCGCCGACCGAGAGCACGAACTCTCGCAAGAAGCTCCTCGGTCGCGAACGGCTTTGTGAGATAATCGTCCGCGCCGCTGTCGAGCCCTTTCACCTTATCGGATATCTCGTCCTTTGCCGTGAGCAGTATCACAGGCGTTTTTATGCCGTCCTTCCGGAGATTACGGAGAACGTCTATCCCGTTCATTCCCGGGAGCATGATATCCAGCACTATCACATCGTATATCCCCGAAAGCGCGTTGTCAAGCCCGTCGATGCCGTTGTATGAAGTGTCGGCGGTCATTTTGTTTTTTGTAAATATCTGAACGAGTGCGTCGGCAAGGCGTTTCTCGTCCTCGACTATCAGGATTTTCATAAAGCACCTCGTTTTATGCTTTTCTTGATTTATAGTCAATTCGTTCCCGTGAGCGCTGTGCCGTTCACATAAAGCGTGTAGCCGTTGGAAATGATGCTTGAAGCGTCGCCTTTGAAGCGCGTGACATAGCTGTCGCCCGTGAGAGTCCATGTGCAGCCGGAACCGAGAGTTACGGAAACTTTGCCGACTTCAGTGGAAACTGTATCGCCCGCGGCGTTCGTGATATTGCCGTCGATGTAACCCGTGAAAGAAGAATTATCGGAAAGGTTCAGCGTAAGCTCGGAGTTGTCGCCGACAAGTACTGCGCCTTC
>JAFZOA010000410.1 GCA_017550775.1 Ruminiclostridium sp.
CACCGAGTCACCGGCTTTAAGCTTATAGTTTTTCGGTACCGCAATACCATTTACGGTACAGTCTCCGCTTTCTATGAGCTTAACCGCGAACGAACGGGTAAGTTCTCCCTCAGAAGCGTCCGTAAGCGCCTTGTCTATGCGCTCACCCGACGATACGGCGGTAAATTCAAGCCTGTCCATTTTCTTCCCCGTCGGAGGGCACAGTTTCTGTGTTCACAGCCGCGTTCTCCGAAGCTTCATGCGCCTTTTTCGCCTTTTCTTCCTTTATCTCGTCCACAGCGAGCATAACTCCGAAGTATATCCCGCCGCACACCGCGCAGATATCGGCGAAGTTGAAGATCGCGAAGTTGATGATGCGCACGTCGATGAAGTCCACCACATAGCCGTTGAATATACGGTCGATGAGATTTCCGAGACCGCCCCCGGCAAGCGCCGCGAGAGCTATGCAGATATCCGTCCGTCCGGAATTCATCTTCCCCGTGAACACCAGAAATGTCACGCCGGCTATCAGTATCAGCGGTACCGCGATAAGAATGAGCCGCTGACCTTCCAGAAGGCTGAACGACATACCCGTGTTCTCGCAGTAGGTGAAGTTGAGCCATTCGGTCTCGCCGATCTTTATGAGCGGGATCGTGCCCTTCGGCTTTATAAACTCCACGGTAAGGTATTTCGTAAGCTGATCTACCGCCGCCAGGACGACGACCAGCGCAATATACATTATTCTCAGTATAACCGGTCTGTTTTTCAAAACTTTCTCCATATACACGCAAGAGCCATACATTTTATGCACGGCTCTGCAGTTTTATTGTGTACGAAGCCCTGCGACCGATGATCGCACCGGGTCATCTTCTTTTCTTCTTGTGACGATTGTTGTTATTGTTGCCGTTGTTCGAGCCGAATTCAAGCTTATCGAACTTTGAATTGCCGCCGTTTACTCTGTTCGGCTTGCTCTTGAGGAAATCGGGCGTGTCGTCATCGTCATCGTCGGACTCGGTGTCGGTACCGAAGGCGTTGTCAACGGTGAAATCTCCGCCGGCGGAGAAGTCCTCCGCTGTAAGCTCCGAAGACTCTTCCTCCGCATTCTCAGAGGTCTCTTCCGCCGGGGCATCGGTTTCTTCGTAGGACTCGACTATTCTGATATCCTCATCTGTCTCTTCGGGGTCTGCCGCGACAGCCTCGATCTTATACGGCTCTGTCTCGGGGATGATCGGAGACTGATCTCCCTGCTGAGCTGCTATGAGCTCACGGAGAGTATTGCTTGTATAGTCATTCGTAGTTTCAACAACGAACTCGTTGAAGCACTGCTCGGGTATCTTCTTGATGAACTCGATGTGGTTGTTGTACTCCATTATGATGCGGGTGCGGAAATCCTCGCACTCACGCTTTGTACGGGCAAGAGCTTCCTTGTCGAGCTCGGTCTGTATCTCCATTTTCGCGTGGATATCGTCCGCAGCCTTCTGTGCCTCACCCTCGATACGTTGCTTCTCCGCGAGCGCGTCCTCGATTATCTTCTCACCCTCGGCTTTTCTGCCTGCAACGTACTGATCCGCATCGGTCATCATCTCGTCGCGCTTGTTCTCGGCTTCCTGGATGATGTTTGCGGCCTTCTCCTTCGACTCCGCGATTATCGCGTTACCTGTCTTCTGAGCACCGAGAATAGCGTCTTTGAGCGCTTCCTCGTCCTCGCGGTATTCCCTGATCTTATCGGCGCAGACCTGAAGCTTCTTTTCGAGATCGTCATTCTCCTTTCTGAGCTGTGACATCTCGCGTGCGATATCCGAAAGGAATTCTTCTACCTCTTCCTTCTTATATCCTCTCATCGCCTCAGTAAAGTTTCTTTCCATGATGCTGTTGGAATCCATTAAATCCTCCGTTCTACGCAGTCAGACCTCGGTATGAAAGCGTCACAAATACTTTTTTAATCCTAATCTTATTCTTCCCTTTTTTGTAGTCTCCGGCTCTCCGGAAACAACATATTTCCCGTATCCTCTCAATGTGAGGATATCTCCGCCGGAAATGTTCCTGCTAATATTGCAGCATTCGGCATAGTTCAGCATGAAGCTCCCGGCGCGTATGAACTCCGCCGTCTTCTCTCTCGACATACCCGTAATGCCGCTCACGATGCAATCTGCGCGCACCGATGCCGCCGTTACGGTGATGTCCTCATACCGCACCGGCTTTATGATCTCTTCGCTGTTCTCCGGAAGCCCGTCCGACACCGACACACCGATACGCCCGACCGTCGTTATGCAGTCGGTTATCATATCCCGGGCGGTCTTTGTGCAGAACACCACTGCCGCGCCCTCGCCGATGAAGATGTCCCCCACGGTCTCGCGCTTTATCCCGAGCGCCATGAACGCGCCGAGCAGGTCGCGGTGACCGGGCTTGTCCGCCTTGCGGAAGGTGAGCGTGACCGGAAAGACATGAAAGCCGCCGGTATCGGGGTGTTCGGGATCATAGCCGTCATACCCGCCGCTTTCGGACACTTTAAGTATCCTTCGCACGCAGACATCGGAACCGCCCCAGAACGCAAAGCTCACATCTCCCCGCCTCGACAGCAGACGCTGTGCTTCGTACTGCTCCGCCTCATTGAGAAACGCGGAACAGACGGGCTGATGCCGTTTCTGCGCGAGTGAGCACATATCCTCTATCCTCGCGGCCAAAGCTTCCTTTGACAGCTCGTCCTTCATCAGAAGTCTTCGACGTTGCCGAGATCCTCGATTATATCGCCCGAAATGTCAACATTCATGGGTACGATTATGTAGGTCGTGCCGGAGATGCGCTTAAGGTCTCCGTCCGCAGCGTAAGCCACACCGCCGAGGAAGTCGATAAGTCTGTTTGCGACCTCCTTGTTGGTCTTGTCGAGGTTGAGCACCACGGTCTTCTTGTTCTTGAAGTGGTCGGCGATAGCTGCCGCGTCACCGTATTTCTCGGGCTTGACAACTATTACCTGAAGGTGAGTGGTCGCGGGAATGCTCATCATCTTGCTGCTCTTGATAGGAGACTTGGGAGCCTCGTAATCGTCGAAGTTCAGCGCCGACGGCATCTCTCTCTCGTAATCCGCGTCGTTGTCGTACCCCTCATCGCTGTTCATGCCGGTGATCCTCTTGAATGAATCCATGAATCCCATTTCAAAATCCTCCTTTTCCCGCATCTGTCCGGCGGGGTGTTTTATATCTCATTTTGTATAGTTTCTGTATCCGTAAAGCAGACTTCCTATCCTGACTATGTTCGAGCCGTGCATTATCGCGCTCTCATAGTCCCCGGACATTCCCATGGAAAGCGTGTCGACGAGGAACCGCCCGTCACCCGCCGTCTTTGACCGCAGGTCGGAGAAAAGCTTCTGCATCATGGCGAAATATCTGTCCGAGCTCCCGTCAACGTCCACCGGCGGTATCGCCATAAGTCCGCGAAGCCGTACATTATGCATTCCCGCCGTCCTGTACGCAAGCTCGTCGAGCTCCTCGGGGCGTATGCCGCTCTTGCTTTCCTCGCCGCCGATATTGACCTCTATCAGTATATCCATTGTGAGCCCCTTGCCCGCGGCGCGGCGGTCGATCTCCGCGATGAGATGTTCGCTGTCGGCGGAGTGTATCATGCTCACCTTGTCAATGATGTACTTGACCTTGTTTGTCTGGAGCCCGCCGATGAAATGCACCTCAGGGCTGCCCTCGTACCGGTCTCTCTTGTCGAGGAACTCCTGAACGCGGTTCTCGCCGAGCAGCGTTACCCCCTGCTTCACCGAGAAGCTCACGATCTCGGGTGCCACCGTCTTAGTCACGCCCATGAGCCGGACGGTATCTGTCCTTCCCGCTCTGAGCTTTGCATTTTCAATGTTCTCGTTTATGCGTCTGATGTTATCCGCGACGACGGAAAATCCGGAGTTATCCGATGATCCTTCCTTCATGCAGATCCCTTCCTTCCACAATTATGTTGTCATAGAGCGACAGGTATCCCTCCTCGCCGGAGGTGTCCGCCACAAGCGTGTAGTCCTCCTTTGAAAGGATCTGGCGCACCTTCCGGAACTTCGCGACGATGCCGTCCTGCACATAAACGCCGATGGAGCCGTCTTCATCGCTCATTCTGAGCGCCGAGTTCGGGATGTTGATGCCGCTGTAGTCTTCGAGCAGCAGTCTTGCCTGGGTCACTCTTGTGTCTATGAAGTTTGCAAGGAACATATCGCACTTGAACACGGCGATGCTGCGTCCGTCCTCAAGCCGCCGGAGGCTTACGATATCCGCCTTTACGTTCTGATTGGAGGAACCTATGCGGAGCGTTACCTGCGCGCCCTCAAAGACCGTGCCGAGCCTTACGGTATCGAGTATAGCCGCCATGTACCATGTATAGTCGCTCACGAGCTTGCCGATAACGCCTGTGGGGTTCTCGGTACGCGGCTCGGCGGAGACTATACGCTCTATCTCTTCGGCGGTGAGTTCAAAGACCGTCTCGCTGTTGAGCTTGTCCTCATAACCGTCGACCTTGCTTATGAAATATCCTGTTTCGGGAATGATTATATCGTAGGGGTTTGATGTTATCTGAGCGTTGAGCGCGGCGATCCTGTCGTCGATCTCCATGATCTTGTCCATGTAGGAGACCTCCGAGCCCTTGACTATCTCGCGCTTGCTCTGCAGATTGAGGATATCGCTTTTAAGTGAGGAAGCGGCGGTGTAGTTCTCGTCGTAAAGGTACTCCATGAGCTGTGCGTGCTTTTCGCCGATCTGGTTGGAGAAGGACTCAAGCTGGGAGGTATCCGCCCCGACAAGAGCCTGCGCATCAACAAGGACGCTGCGCTGTGCTTCAAGCTCGGCTATCTGCTGACGCAGGGCGATATCGCTGCGGTTCTTGTAGACCTCCGCAATGACCGCGTTCTTGCCGATCTTTGAGCCGTCGGTGTGGGTATAGCTTATTATGCCGGCGACGTTGTAGGAGACGAGCTTTTCGTCCCTCACATAAATACCCTTGAAGCCGATAGACTCGGTCGCGGTATAGAGCGTCGCCACCTCGGTCTTTACCGAAGTGCCGAAGAAGATCGACACCTGGCTTATGACCATGACGAGAAAAAACGCACCGATAACGAACCAGATGATGCGGGTCGTAAAGGCGCGCCGCTTGTCAAATTCCTCCATTTAGCCCTGATCTGCGCCCTCCGAAGCGTCCTTCTCGAATGCGTCGAGGAGCGAGATAGGTCTGAGAGGAGTGATAGTTGAGATCGCGTGCTTGTAGATAAGATTCTGCTTGCCGTCGGTATCGAGGATCACAGTATAGTTGTCAAAGCCCTTGACAATGCCCTTGAACTGAAAGCCGTTAGTAATATAGATAGTAACGGGAATCCTGTCTTTTCTTGATTGATTGAGAAAAACGTCCTGAAGATTGAGTTCTTTTGCCATATAACCCTCCGAAGCTCTTGCGAGCCGTATGCTGTCCGACGGGCGGACCGCAGTATCCTGAATTTGTCTGTCGGTAAAGAACAGGGCATCGGGACAAGACCGCATACTCTATCACAATACCATAATGGTTATTATAACATACTTTTCTATAAAAAGCTATACATTTTTACTAAATTTTTTGCATTTTTTAAAAATTTATCATAATTAACGTCTTTACCTGTCGAAATATGTTCAATTCGACTATCTTTTTTAAACCATGTGAGCTGTCTTTTAGCATATCTGCGTGTTTCCCTTTTTAAAGTCTCAACACATTCGTCAAGGGAAAGCTCCCCGTCGAGATACGGTTTAAGCTCCTTGTACCCTATCGCCTGCGCCGCGGTATCATACCCGCTGTGTGAGAAGAACTCCCTCGCCTCGTCGAGAAGTCCCGCTTCGAGCATCATATCCACCCGCCTGTCGATGCGCTCGTACAGCTCCTCACGCGGGTATTCCGGCATCATCATGCAGGGGGAGTAGGGCGAGGGGTTTGATCTGCTTCTCGCCTTCTGCTCGGTCATGGTAAGCCCGCTGAGCCTGTACACCTCCAGAGCGCGTATTATGCGTTTCAGGTTGTTCTCGTGGAGCTGCGCGGCGCACTCGGGGTCCACCGCTTTTAACATTCCGAGAACATATCCGTTCCCCTTCTCCGCCGCCAGCGCGTTCAGTTCCGCACGGTACCCGGGGTCGCTTCCCGTATCGTCGAACTCGATGTTATCGACGAGCGAGTTTATGTACAGCCCCGTCCCGCCGCATATTACCGGGAGCTTCCCGCGCGCGTGGATATCCGCTATGACCTCCCGCGCCTTTACCACATAATCCGCCACCGAGAAAGACGCTGACGGGTCAAGGAAGCCCATGAGGTGATGCGGCACGCCCTTCTTTTCCTCCTCGGTGGGCTGGGCGCTCGCGATCTCCATTCCCCTGTATATCTGCATGGAATCGGCGGAGACCACTTCCCCGTCAAACTCCCTTGCGAGCTCCACCGCAAGCCCCGTTTTTCCGGACGCCGTGGGTCCGCAGACCACGACAACAAATATCTTATCCGTCAGTCCCACCGACCTTTCAGTTTACAGTTTACAGTTTACAGGTTACAGTTTACAGTTGTGGTGTCGCCTGCGGCGACGATTTCAATTCAGTTTACACTGTACACTGTTACCTGCACACTATACACTGTACACTGTACACTGTTACCTGTACACTGTAAACTTCATTGTATTCTGCTGAAATATTTTTCGAGCTCGTACTCGGTGAGCTTCAGCATTATCGGGCGGCCGTGGGGACAGAAGCGTATCCTCTCGTCGCGCCAGACCTCGTTTGCGAGCGCTTCAAGCTCCTCGCGGGTGTTGATGTCATGCGCCTTTATCGCCGATTTGCACGCCCTTGTGTGCTGGAAGTCCCCGTATATCTCTGCGGTGATGTTCATATCTCCCGCAGCCATGCAATCCGCCGCACGTATCAGCATCTCCGCCGGGTCGTGCGCTCCCGCGCCGCCTGTGAACGCGGAAGGCGCCGCCGTGATCTCGCAGGTCTGTCCGTCGGTGAGTATTACGTCCATGCCGATGTCCGCGAGCAGGTCGGTGTGCTCCCAGACAGCGGCGTACTGCTCGGG